>CAUJIK010000014.1 GCA_963205255.1 Pseudomonadota bacterium | reverse complement strand
GGGGGACTTTTCTTCGCTCATAAAGAAGGACAGTATTTGCATAGGCAGTTATAGTCAATCCCGAATGCGCACCAATGCGTATACTTTGGACCCATGAGCGTTACCCCCGAAAGCTTCGAGTCGGCCTTCACCAAGGCCGTTGATCTGGGCAACCGGCTGGCCGACAAGGACAAGGACGCTGATCTCTGGGACATCGCCGACGGCCTGCTGGCCGGCGCCGTGCAGTACTGGCTCTACACGAGGCAGCCCTGCGGCGACCCCCGTTGCCAGGACTGCCTGCCTATCAGCACCGCCGAGGCCCGAGTGGAGGAGCTCAAGCGCCTGGTCAAGGAGCTGGCCGCGGACAGCGAGTACTACCACACCCCCACCGATTCCAACGCCGGCCGGGCCTGATGATCAAGACAGACGTCGTCATTGTGGGCGCAGGTCCCTGCGGCCTGTTCCAGGTGTTCGAGCTGGGGTTGCTGGGCATCAAGGCCCACCTTCTGGATTCGTTGGCGCAGCCGGGCGGGCAGTGCACCGAGCTGTACCCCGAGAAGCCCATCTACGACATTCCGGCGCTGCCGGTGTGCGGCGCGCAGGAGCTGGTGGACCGGCTGCTGGAGCAGATCAAGCCCTTTGGCGCGGAAATGCACTTTGGTCACGAGGTGACCGAAGTGGCGAAGCGCGAGGACGGACGCTTCGATGTGAAGACCGCGGGCGGGCTGGCCTTTGATGCCGGCGCCATCGTCATCGCGGGCGGCGTGGGCTCGTTCCAGCCGCGGCGCCTCGGCCTTGAAGGCGTGGAAGCCTTCGAGAACCGGCAGGTGTTCTACCGTGTGCAGCGCGCCGCGGATTTCCATGACCGCAAGCTGGTCATTTTCGGCGGCGGCGATTCGGCGCTGGACTGGACGCTGGATCTTGCCGACAAGGCCGCATCGCTGACGCTGGTGCACCGGCGCGCGGAGTTCCGCGCCGCGCCGGCCTCGGTGGCGAAGATGCGCGAGCTGGCCGCTGCCGGGAAGATGGGTTTCATCGAAGGCGTGGCGCAGTCGCTGCTCACCGCCGGCGATGCGATCACGGGCGTGGTGGTGAAGGGCAACGACGGCACGCAGCACACGCTCGAAGCGGACCGGCTGCTGGCGTTCTTCGGTCTTGCTCCCAAGCTCGGGCCGATCGCCGAATGGGGCCTTCAGCTCGAGAAGCGCGCGCTGGTGGTCGACACCGAGAAATTCCAGACCAGCGTGCCCGGCATCTTCGCCGTGGGCGACATCAACACCTATCCGGGCAAGAAGAAGCTGATCCTGTCGGGCTTCCATGAGGCGGCGCTGGCGGCCTTCGGCATCCAGGCCTACCTCTATCCGGGCAAGCGCCAGTTCCTGCAGTACACGACCACCAGCCCCCTCATGCACCAGCGCCTCGGCGTGGCGGAGACGCCGGCCGGGTCATAGCCGCGTGTCAGCGCCGCTGGCAGAACTGCTGCAACTGCTCACGCTCGAGCAGCTGGAACTGAATCTGTTCCGCGGCGCCAGCCGCGACATCGGCAGTCCGCAGGTGTTCGGCGGCCAGGTGCTGGGGCAGGCGCTGCGCGCGGCCTACTGCACGGTCGACGACCGCCTGGCGCATTCGCTGCACGCCTACTTCCTGCGTCGCGGCGATTTCCGGGCGCCCATCATCTACGAGGTCGATCGCAGCCGCGACGGTCAGAGCTTCTCCAGCCGGCGCGTGGTGGCCATCCAGCACGGCGAGCAGATCTTCCACATGGCGGCCTCGTTCCAGCATCCGGAGGAGGGCTTCAGTCACCAGCTCGCCATGCCCGAGGTGCCGCCGCCGGAGGCGCTGCCGGATTCGCGCACCCTCATCGAGGCGCGGGGCGTGAAGCTCTCGCCGGCGGCGCAGCGCTTCCGCGGTCGCGATTCACCCTTCGAGTTCCGCCCGGTGGATCCGCAGGATCCCATGACGCCCCGCGCATGCGCGCCACGGCAGGATGTGTGGTTCCGCGCCGCGGGAAAGCTCGGCGATGACCCGCGCGAGCATCACTGCCTGCTGGCCTATGTCTCGGACTATCACCTCCTTGGCACGGCGATGCGGCCGCATGGTTGCACCTCCTCGAGTCCGGGTGTGGTGGTCGCAAGCATCGATCATGCGATGTGGTTCCACCGGCCGGTGCGCGTGGATGACTGGCTGCTGTATTCCATGGAGAGCCCCAGCGCCGCCGGCGCGCGTGGATTTGCGCGCGGCTCGCTGTTCTCGCGTGATGGAGTGCTGGTGGCGAGCACGGCGCAGGAAGGTCTGATCCGCGTCGAGCCCGGGCTGTTGCCGAAGGGTTAACCCGGGTCGAGCACTTTGCCTGGGTTGAGAATGCCGTTGGGATCCAGCGCGCGCTTGATGCTGCGCATGGCGGCAAGCTCCGCCGGCGGCGCGTAGCGCGCCAGTTCCCGGACCTTGAGCTGGCCGATGCCATGTTCGGCGCTGAAGCTGCCATGCAGCTGCGCCACCAGGTCATGGATGGCGCGCTTGAGCGGCGCCTCGCGCGCGAGGAAAGCCGCCGTGTCGGCCTCGGGCCGCTGGCTGAGGTTGAAGTGCAGGTTGCCGTCGCCGGCGTGGCCGTAGGCGACCAGGAAGCCTTCGGGCGCAAGCTGTGCCGCCAGTGCCGCACCGCGCTCGATGAAGTCGGGCAGCATTGAAACGGGCACGGACACATCGTGCTTGAGACTGCCGCCGGCGCGCCGCTGCGCGGCGGGTACATTCTCGCGGATGGCCCAGAATTGATCGCGCTGCGCTTCACTGCGCGCCACAGTGGCGTCCAGCGCCTGCCCCGCGTCGATGGCGCTGGCGAGCGCGTTTTCGAGCATGGCGTCGAGCTCATCCTCGCCGGAGCTGGTGAGCTCGGCGAGCAGATACCAGGGCGCGCGGGTCGCGACCGGATCACGTGTCTGCGGTATGTGCCGCAGCACCAGATCCAGCGCCACCTGCGGCACCAGCTCGCAACCGGAGAGGCGGTCGCCGCTGGCTTCGCGCAGCCGCCCCAGCAGCTGGATCGCGGCGGCCGGATGCGGCACGCTGACCCACGCGGTGGCGGCGCTGCGGGTACGCGGAAACAGCTTCAGGCAGGCAGCGGTGATCACGCCCAGCGTGCCTTCGCTGCCGATCATGAGGTGGCGCAGGTCGTAGCCGGTGTTGTCCTTGCGCAGTGGCGCCAGATCCGAGACCACGCCGCCGTCGGCGAGCACGTATTCGAGGCCCAGCACCAGGTCGCGCATCATGCCGTAGCGCAGCACCGCGGTGCCGCCGGCATTGGTGGCAAGGTTGCCGCCGATCTGGCAGGTGCCCTCTGATCCCAGGCTCAGTGGAAAGAGGCGGCTGGCCTGTTGCGCCGCGGCCTGCACGGCGGCCAGTGTGCAACCGGCTTCGGCCACCAGCGAGAAATTCGCCGCGTCCACGCCGCGGATGCGATTCATGCGTTTGAGCGACAGCACGATCTGCCGGCCCGAAGCATCGGGCGTTGCGCCACCGCAGTAGCTGGTGTTGCCGCCTTGTGGAACGACGCCTACGCGCTGCGCGTTGCACCAGGCGAGCAGGCGCGAAACGGCAGCGGTGTCCGCGGGCTGGACTATCGCCGGCGCCGCGCCCTGGTACAGATGGCGGTGATCGATCAGGGCAGGGGCGATGTCCTCGGGCGCGGTGATGAGCGCTGCCTCGCCGAGCAGTTCCCGCAGTCCCTGAAGCAGCCGCGTGGTGTCCATGCGAGCGGGCAGATCAGCCCGCGGCGATCGCCGCCCGACGGCAGTCCGGTTTGGTCAGCAGCATCTGCACGTCGCCGAGCTGCCGCTCCGCGAAGCCGCCCTCGCAATAGCAGAGGTAGAACTCCCACAGCCGGTTGAAGGCCTCCGGGTAGCCCAGCCTGCGCACTTCGGCGATGTTGGCGAAGAAGTGCTCGCGCCACAGGCGCAGCGTGGGCGCGTAGTGGGGGCCGATGTCCTCGAGGTTGAAGAGTTTCATGTCGGTGACCCGGGTCACGGCATTGGTGATGGCGGTGACCGAGGGAATGAAGCTGCCAGGGAAGACGAAGCGCTGGATGTAGTCGACGGACTTCAGCGCCCGCGCGTAGTGCTGGTCCTGAAGGGTGATGGCCTGCAGCAGCATGGCGCCCGAGGGCTTGAGCAGATCGGAGCACTTGCGGAAATAGGTGTCGAGATATTTCGCGCCCACGGCCTCGATCATCTCGATGGACACCAGCTTGTCGAACTGGCCCTTGAGGTCACGGTAGTCTTCGAACAGCAGCGTGATGCGGTCACCGAGCCCGCGTGCCGCGATCTTCGCCTGCGCGAAATCGTGTTGCTGACGCGAGATGGTGGTGGTGGTCACGCGGCAGCCATAGCGCTCGGCGGCATGGATGGCAAGGCCACCCCAGCCGGTGCCGATCTCCACCAGGTGATCCCTGGGCGTGAGGTCGAGTTTGCGGCAGACGGCGTCGAACTTCGCCACCGAGGCTTCCAGCAATGTGGCGTCGTCGCGCAGGAAGATGCCGCAGGAATAGGCCATGGTCTCGTCCAGCATGAGCTGGTAGAGGTCATTGCCGAGGTCATAGTGCGCGGCGATGTTGCGCGCGCTGCCGCGCCGGTTGTTGCGGTTGGCCCAGTGCAGCAGACGCCGGGCCATGGCGCGCAGGCGCGCGGCGAGGCCGTCTTCCATGTCCTGCATCACATGCCGGTTGAGCACCATGATGCGCACCAGCGCAGTGAGGTCGTCGCAGCGCCAGTGCCCGCTGATGTAGGACTCGCCCGCGCCGACGGTGCCGCCATATGCAGCCAGCGCCCAGAATTCCGGATGATCCACGGTGATGGTCACGGCGAGACCGCAGCGGGTAGTACGGGCGCCGAAGTGCAGCGGCTCGGCTCCCTGCTCGATGATGCGCAGCTCGCCGTCCTTCAGATGCGCCAGGCGCCCGGTGAGCAGGCGGCGCGCCAGTCGTGCTGATCCGCTTTCGCGGTGGACCATGTTCTCCCCGGATCGCTCCGGAATGATGGTCGGCTTGGATGTTGTGTTCATGACTATCCCAGGCGGCCCCCCCTGCAACGCCCGAGGATGCGGGTTCCAGGGTGTTCCTTTCAAGAGCGCCGGGAAGGCGGCCGGGTATTCCCCGGCCGCAGCGAAACGCGTGTCGCCGCTCAGCCGCGCAGGCGGGCGATGCGCTCTTCCAGCGGCGGGTGGCTCATGAACAGCCGCTTGAGGCCGGCTCCCGCGCCGCCCTTGATGCCGAAGGCGGCCATCTGGGCGGGCAGCGGCTCGTTGGAGGCGGCCTTGAGCCTCTCCAGCGCGGCGATCATGTTGCCGTTGCCGGCCAGATGCGCGCCGCCCTTGTCGGCCCGGAACTCGCGCTGCCGGGAGAACCACATGACGATGGTACTGGCGAGGATGCCCAGCACCATCTCGGCCGCGATCACCGAGATGAAGTAGGCCGGACCACGGCCGTTCTCGTTGCGGAACACCGCCTTGTCGACCAGGTTGCCGATGATCCGCGCCAGGAATATGACAAAGGTGTTCACCACGCCCTGGATCAGGGCCAGGGTGACCATGTCGCCGTTGGCCACATGCGCCACCTCGTGCCCGAGCACGGCCTCGACCTCATTGGGGCGCATGTTGTTCAGAAGGCCGGTGCTCACGGCCACCAGCGCGGCGTTGCGGCGGGCGCCGGTGGCAAAGGCGTTGGGCTGCGGGGAGTCGAAAATGCCCACCTCGGGCATGGCGATGCCGGCCTGTTCTGCCTGGGCGCGCACCGTGCGTACCAGCCACTCCTCTGCCTGGTTGGCCGGCCGCTCGATCACCCGCACGCCCATGGCGCGCTTGGCAGTCCACTTGGACAGGGCCAGTGAAATGAAGGCGCCGCCAAAGCCGAACAGCGCGGCAAAGGCGAGCAGGCCGCCCATGTCTCCACCCTGCGCGCTGAGGTAGCGGTCGAGGCCCAGCAGGCGCGCGACCACCGACAGCACCAGAACAACGGCCAGGTTGGTAGCCAGGAACAGGAAAACCCGCTTCATCTTTCGACGCCCTCCTAGGGGTGATGGGACCAGCCCTGCGCCACAATCTGGGGGCGCGGGGGCTGCGATTCAAGGAAAACTTGTCTTGCCGAATCAGTAAGTTGAGAGTCGATCTCAATAGCGGTCGCTTTCCTCGTCCTCTTCCCAGTCGTCCTCGTCATCCTCGTCCTCATCTTCGTCGTCGAGCGATTCCTCATCCTCGTCGCCGCCGGCCCAGCCCTCGGGCTCGTCGATGCGCTCGAGATCCATCTCGTGCCAGGCGTCCAGGTCGAGCTCCTCGATATCCCCGTCGAGATACTCGATCTCGACCACTTCGGCGTCTTCATCCACCGAAAGCACGCGGAAGCTCTCGTCTTCCTCGAGGTTCTCATACCACTGACCCTTGACGGGTTCGTAATCTCTGCCCACAACAACTCCCCGCAAACATGTGCCCTGAAGCGCAACGATATTAGGTCCAGCCATGTCCTGGGGCAATGCGGCCGGGCTGTTATAGTGCCGCGCTCATGCAGTCCCGCCCGCGCCACAAATCCTCCACCAGCTCTCCGGATTCGCCGCTTGCCAGTGCGCGGCGCGTCGTCGTCAAGGTCGGATCGGCATTGCTGGTGGACCAGGCAACCGGGCGGCTCAACCGCGCCTGGCTCGAGACGCTGGTGGATGATCTGCGCCGGCTGCGGCGCCGTGGTCAGCAGGTCATCCTGGTGTCTTCGGGGGCGATCGCGCTGGGGCGACGCCAGCTGAACCTGCCGCCTGGTCCGCTGGGGCTGGAGCAGAAGCAGGCGGCGGCGGCGGTTGGGCAGATCCGGCTGGCGCATGCCTACAAGGAGCTGCTCGAGGACGATTCCATCGTCGTCGCGCAGGTGCTGCTGACACTGCAGGACAGCGAGCAGCGCCGGCGCTACCTCAACGCGCGCGCCACGCTCAATACCCTGCTGGAACTGGGCGCCATCCCGGTGATCAACGAGAACGACACGGTGGCTACCAGCGAGATCCGCTATGGCGACAACGACCGGCTCGCGGCGCGCGTGGCGCAGATGGCAAGCGCCGACTGTCTGGTGCTGCTGTCGGATGTGGATGGTCTGTACACGGCGGACCCCAACAAGGATCCCGGCGCCGAATTCATCCCCGAAGTGCCGGTGATCACCGCGCAGATCGACGCCATGGCCACAGGGTCGGCCTCCGATGTGGGTTCGGGCGGCATGGCCACCAAGATCGCCGCGGCGCGCATTGCCGTCGGCGCGGGCTGCCACATGTGCATCGCGCTGGGCGAACCGCATCATCCGCTGAAGCGGATCGAGGCCGGCGCCCGTTGCACCTGGTTTCTTCCCGCCGCGTCGCCGGGGGCGGCCCGCAAGCAGTGGATTGCCGGCAGCCTCAAACCTTCCGGTCGGGTGCGGATCGATGAGGGCGCGGCGCAGGCGTTGCGGCGCGGGCGCAGCCTGCTGCCCGCGGGGGTGGTGGGAGCCAGCGGCAATTTCGAGCGCGGTGATGCCGTGCAGGTGGTGGGGCCGGATGGCGCGGTGCTGGCGCATGGCCTGTCGGCTTATTCCCGCGCGGATGTGCTGCGTATCATGGGCCGGCGCAGTTCCGAGATCGAAGTGCTGGTGGGCTATCGGGGCCGCGATGAGGTCATCCACCGCGATGATATGGTGCTGGTCTCGCCCTGAACGGCAAGGAAATGAAGATGACTGATCTGGCGACGGTGATGCAGGGTCTGGGTCGGGCGGCAGCGGGAGCGCGCAGCGCGCTGGCCCGGTCGTCCACGGCCACGCGCAATGCGGCGCTGGCCGCCGCGGCGCGCCAGCTGCGCGATTCGCGCACGGCCATCCTGGCCGCCAACGCCGAAGACATGGCTGCTGCGCGCGCGCGCGGGCTCTCGGGCGCCATGCTCGATCGCCTGAAGCTCGACGATTCGCGCATCGAATCCATGGCGCGCGGCATCGAGGACATCATCGCGCTGCCGGATCCCCTGGGCAGCGTGAGCGCTGAATGGACGCGTCCCAATGGGCTCGTGATCCAGCGCGTGCGTGTGCCGCTGGGCGTGATCGGCATCATCTACGAGAGCCGCCCCAATGTGACGGCCGATGCTGGCGCGCTGTGCCTGAAGTCCGGCAACCCAGTGATCTTGCGAGGTGGCTCGGAGAGCCGGCACTCCAGCAGCGCCATTCATGCCTGCCTGGTCGCTGGTCTGCGTGAAGCCGGTCTGCCCGAAGGCGCGATCCAGCTGGTGCCGACGACGGACCGCGCCGCGGTGGGCATGATGCTGGCGGGCCTCGACAACCACATCAACGTGATCGTGCCGCGCGGCGGCCGCAGCCTGGTCGAGCGCGTGCAGGCCGAGGCGCGGGTACCGGTGATCGGTCACCTGGAAGGGCTGTGCCATGTCTATGTGGACCGCGACGCGGATCCCGACATGGCCAACAGCATCGTCGTGAATGCCAAGTTGCGTCGCACCGGCATCTGCGGCGCGGCCGAGACGCTGCTGGTGGATTCGGGTTGCGCGCCCGGCGTGCTGCCCGCTCTGCTTGCGGCGCTGGCCGAGGGCGGCTGCGAACTGCGTGGCGACGCGCTGGCACAGCAGGCTGATGCGCGCGTGAAGCCGGCTGCTGAAGCCGACTGGCGCACGGAATACCTCGACGCCATCATCTCCGTGCGTGTGGTCGAGGGTGTGGCCGGCGCCATCGCGCATATCGCGCAGTATGGTTCGGGTCACACTGAATCGATCGTCACGGCCAATGCCGCGACGGCCGAGCGCTTCCTTGCCGAAGTGGACAGCGCCATAGTGCTGCACAACGCTTCGACCCAGTTCGCCGATGGCGGCGAATTCGGCATGGGCGCCGAGATCGGCATCTCCACCGACCGCTTCCATGCGCGTGGACCTGTGGGCGTGGAGCAGCTCACCAGCTACAAATATGTCGTGCGCGGCAGCGGGCAGACCCGGCCGGGCTGAGGTCCGCCGGCGCGGGGGCCAGGGCATGGTTCCTTGGTTTGCCATCCAACTGGGCATTGATGTCGGGCAGCTCATGGAAGTACGCTGCGCGTGGGGCCATCACGCCGCTGCGGCGGCTGTGGTGGCGGGGGGCTGGGGATACCGTGTGACAAATAATTTATAGAGAGCACGCATGACCGGACAACCCGAGAAGTTCGATACGTCCTACGAGTGGAAAGCGGTAACGCTGATGTTCCTGGGCTTTGGCCTCGTGGGTCTGGACCGCTGGATCATCGGCCCGCTGTTCCCCTCGATGATGAAGGACCTGGGGCTGGACTATGGCCACCAGGGCCTCATCGGCGGCGTGCTCGCCATTTCATGGGGCGTGTTCTCCATGCTGATGGGCAACCTGTCCGATCGCTGGGGGCGTCGCAAGATCCTGATCCCCGCCTTGCTGATCTTCTCGGCGATGTCGGGTTTCTCGGGTCTGGCCATGTCGCTGTTCATGCTGCTGATGTTCCGCGGCGTGATGGGCGCCAGCGAGGGCGCCTTCCTGTCCACCAGCGTCGCGATCACCGGTGAGGCTTCGCACCCCAAGCGGCTGGGCCTGAATCAGGGCATCCAGCTCAGCAGCTTCTCGGTGGGCAATCTGCTTGCCTCCATCCTCGCGACGCAGTTGCTGCTGTATACGACCTGGCGCTGGGTGTTCATCATCGTCGCGCTGCCGGGTTTCATTCTCGCGTACTTCATGTACCGCGTCGTCCGCGAGCCGGTGCATCTGCGTACCGAGGCGGCCAAGGCCCAGCACAAGCCGCTGCCCTGGTCGCAGGCGCTGAGCCGCAATGTCGTCATTTCGATGATCTGCATGTATGGCGGCATGAGCTGCATCTTCGTGCTGGGCGTGATGGTCCCGACCTACCTCACCGATCACCTGCAGCTGACCATCCAGCAGATGGGCTTTGTGCTGGCCGGCCTGGGCGCGGGCGGCATCATTGGCGGCGTGACCGTGCCCGCGGCCTCGGACTTCATCGGGCGGCGGCCAGCCACGGTCCTGAGCTTCCTGTTCCTGGCCGTTTCGGTTTACATGTTCTCGCTGCTGGGCGCGGACAACCAGTTCGGCCTCTTCATCTGCCTGGTGGGCGCCGCGTTCTTCGGCAATGGCGTGCTGAGCCTTCTGACCGGTCCCGTGGCCACCGAAGCGGTGCCGGCGGGGCTCACTTCCTCGGCCATCGGTCTGTGTTCGGGCGCGGGCGAGCTGGTGGGCGCGGGCCTGGGCGCAATCATCGTGGGGCAGCTCGCCAAGAAATACGGCATCGACATCGTCCCGATGGTCACGCTCGTGGGTGTGGGCGTTGGCTTCGTGGCCGCGCTGTTCCTGCGCGAGACGGCGCCGCGGCGCCTTGCCGCGCGGGCGGCTTCGGCGGCGCAGAAGATCTGATCCAGTCTAGCTGTGGACGTGCGCACGACCGGCATCGTGGTTGTGCGCATGTTGCGTGCAGCGCTCGCAGTTCACCCAGCCTGAATCCCCCGTGGCGTAGTGCTCCTTCTTCCAGATGGGCACGCGGTGCTTCACCTCGTCGATGATGTAGCGGCAGGCGCGGAAGGCCTCGTCGCGGTGTTTTGCCGCCACGCCCACCCACACGGCCACTTCCTTCAGGTCGAGATCGCCCACGCGGTGCACGCACAGGGCGCGTTCCACGCCGAAGCGCTGGCAGGCCTCGGCGATGATCCGCTCGCCCTCGGCCACTCCCAGTGGCTCGAAGGCTTCGTATTCCAGCCGCGTGACTTCACGCCCCTCATTGTGGTCGCGCACCCAGCCCTCGAACGCGGCGAAGCCGCCGCAGGAAGGGTGGTGCAGCTGTTCGCGCAGCGGCGCTGCGTCGATGGGTGCATGGCTGAAGCGGAAGCGGTTCATCCGCCCGCCACCGGAGGAATGAACACCACGGCGTCGCCTTCCTTCAGCGGATGGGACCAGTCGCGGAATTCAGAGTTGATGGCCACTTTGAGCATGTCGGCCGGCAACGTGAAGCGGTGGCGTGCCGTCAGCTCCCTGAACAGCTCCGCCGGTGTGCGGGCCGTGCTCTCCACGGTCTCCTCGCGGCGCCCCGCCTGCTCGCGCAGCAGCGCGAAATACTGCACATGGATGGGACGACCGCCGCTGGCCGCATGGCGCGCCTGCGCGGCGGCGAGATCCTCGGGAGTGTTCATGTTGTCCAGCGCCTCGGGACGTGGCTGATCCAGCAGCAGCACGTCCGCGTTGATGAGGAATTTGCGGGGGCAGTGTTTCCCCCGCGTCAGATGGCTTTCGAACGCCGCGCCGCTGGCCGGCTCCCAGATGGCGCACAGTGGTTCGGGCAGTTCATCGTGGCTGCTGCGATAGGCTGTTGCCATGCGCGCCGGATCGCGCCGCGAGACCAGATGGCGCAGCGTGCCTGCGTCCAGCAATGGCAGATCGCAAGCCACCACCAGCCAGGCGCAGTCCGGATCCTGCTGCTGGGCGGCATGGATGCCGGCCGCCGGGCCTTCGAAGCCGCGATCGACGACCTGCGGGAAGCGCGCGCGCAGCGGATCCTGCCGCTGGTCGGCGCGCACCGAGACATGCACCGAGATGCACAAGGGCCGCAGCAATTCCATCGCGCGTTCCAGCTGCGTGCGGCCCTGGTGTTCGAGCGCCGCCTTGTCGCGGCCCATGCGCCTGCTGTGGCCGCCGGCCAGCACCAGCCCGCGCAGCGGTGGAAGAGGGGCGTTCATGCCGCGCGCCTGCCTGTGCCGCGCCGGGTGAAGTCGCGGCGCCCGCCGGATTTGCCCATCAGCCGCACCGGTCCGATCACGATGTCGTGCGACAGCGCCTTGCACATGTCGTAGATGGTCAGCGCCGCCACGCTGGCGCCCGTCAGCGCTTCCATCTCCACGCCGGTGCGGTGCTCGACCGTCACCCGGCAGGTGACTTCAAGGCCGCCGCGCACGGCGCGGATGTCGATCTTCACGCCGTCCAGCGGCAGTGGATGGCAGAAAGGAATCAGTTCGTGAGTGCGCTTGGCGGCCAGGGTTCCGGCGATGACGGCAGTGTCGAACACCGGGCCTTTCTTCGTCCGGTGGCCGCTGCGCCGCAGTTCGCGCGCCACCGGCGCGGGCAGCGCAACGAGCGCCTGGGCCACGGCTTCGCGGCGCGTGACGGGTTTGTCACCCACATCCACCATGGTGGGCCGGTTGGCCGCATCCAGATGCGAGAGTCGCTGTTTCGCCTTTGCCATGGATGGGCGTCTTCAGCCGCCGATGTAGTTCATTTCGACCTTGGGTTTCGCGCCTTCGCGCTCGCGCAGCATCATGCGCTGTTCGCTGTAGCGGTCCTCGCGGTCATGCCAGATGCCGCGGATGATGCGCGTGATCTGCGCATCATCCGCGCCGGCGCGCAGCGGCGCGCGCAGGTCCGTGCCGGTCTGGGCGAACAGGCAGGTGTAGAGCAATCCATCCGAGGAAAGCCGCGCCCGCGAGCAGTTGCCGCAGAAGGGCTGGGTCACGGACGAGATGAAGCCGACCTCGCCGGCGCCGTCATCGAAAGCGTGGCGCTGGGCCACTTCGCCGGCGTGGCGCGGTTTCAACGCATGCAACGGCCAGCGTTCATGGATGCGCGCCTGAAGTTCGCGCGACGGCACCACCATCTGTTCGCGCCAGTCATTGCGGTTGCCCACGTCCATGTATTCGATGAATCGCACCGTCACGCCGCTGCCGCGAAAGCGCGCGACCAGGTCCAGCGCGCCTTCATCGTTCACGCCGCGCTGGATCACGGTATTGACCTTGATACGGGTGAAGCCCGCGGCGCGCGCGCGTTCGATGCCGTCCAGCACCTCGCTGGCGTGGCCGAAGCCGCCGCTGAGCTTCTCGAAGATCTGCGGGTCGAGACTGTCGAGGCTCACCGTCACGCGCGTCAGGCCCGCTGCCTTCAGCTCGTAGGCGTACTTGCCCAGCAGCACGCCATTGGTGGTCATCGCGATGTCCTCGATGCCCTCGACGGCGGCAAGGTCGGCAATCAGGTCCGGCAGGTTGGCGCGCAGCAGCGGTTCACCGCCGGTGATGCGCAGCTTGTGCACGCCCATGGGAACGAACAGTCGCGCGAGGCGCGTGATCTCGTCGAAGGACAGCCGCTGGGCGGTTCTGAGGAAGGCGTAGTGCTCGTGGAAGCGCTCGCGCGGCATGCAGTAGGGGCAACGGAAATTGCAGCGGTCCATCACCGAGATCCGCAGGTCACGCAGCGGACGACCGAGGCGGTCGGCAGGTCTGCGGTCCAGGGCAATGGCGTTTTCCACGATGCTCACCAACGATAGATCTGTGTGACGAACCCCTTCTCGTAAAGGTTGGGTCCGGGAGGCAGCTCGATGAAGCCGGTGGTGCCGGCCAGCGCAGCATAGTCCCCCGAGCCATTGTGCCGCACGACGCGGGCCCAGGGACGCCCCGATTCATCGGTTTCCACTGTCACCGGCAGGAATCCCGCCAGTGGCGCATTGAACTGCACCGGCGCCGCCAGGGCGATTCTTTCGCCCTGGCGTATCTGCTGCGCGCCCATGGCCCGGTCGATGGCCGGTATGACGTAGCGGAGCAGGCACACCAGGGTCGAGACCGGATTTCCGGGCAGGGCGAACACCGCGGCGCCATTGGGCGCGACGCCGAACCAGAAAGGCTTTCCCGGGCGCTGCGCGACCTTGTGGAAGACCTGCTGCACGCCGCAGGCCGCCAGCGCCGCGGGCACCAGGTCCAGCTTTCCCATCGATACGCCGCCCGAGAGGATGAGCACTTCGTAGCTGGCCAGGTGCTCGCGTATCCGCGCCTGCAGCACGCCGGCCTCGTCGGGCAGATGGTCGTCGGCCACGCGGATGAAGCCGCGCTGGCGCAGTGCGGCCGTGATCGCGTGGGCATTGGAGCGCCGCAGTTGCCAGGCTTCGATGGGTTCGCCGGGCTCGATCAGCTCATTGCCGGTGGAGATCACCATGAAGGCCGGCTGCTGGCTCACGCGCAGACGCGCCATGCCGGCGCCCGCGGCCACGCCTACATCGGGCGCCTGCAGCCTCACGCCTGCGGTGAGCAGCAGCGCGCCCTGGCGCTGGTCGCTGGCTCGCGCATGGACATGCTGGCCGGTTTCCGGCATCACTCCGGTTTCCAGTTCCGCCATGCCGCCATCCACGCGCAGCTGCTCCACGGGCACGACGGTGTCGCATCCGTCGGGCAGCACGGCGCCGGTCATGACCTCGATGCAGCAGTCGGGGGATTGCAGGATCAATGCTGGATCGCCGGCAGCCTGCAGCGCCTGGATGCGCAGGCGACGGCGCCCGGCCCGCACGGCTGCGGCGACCAGGGCGATGCCATCCATCGACACCCGGTCGAAGGGAGGATGGTCACGCTCCGCGCAGATGTTCTCGCGGAGAACCGCGCCCGCGCACTGGCTCACGGGCAGCGATTCGACGGGCAGGCAGCACAGATGGCTTGCGATCCGCTCCTGCGCCTCGGCGGGCGTCAGCACGACGCCCCCGTCCGGTTTCTACGGATTCTTGGCCTTGTACGCACGCACCTGCTCATTGAAGCGGTTGGCGACAGCCGTCAGCTCGTCGATGGCCGCATCGTTCTTCTGCGTGTACATCGTCGCCATCTGGCGCTTCTGGTCCTCGGTGAGCGTGGAGCCGCCCTTGGCGATGGAGGCGTCGTGCTCGGTCTTGAGGCAGGCGAGGTAGGCATTGATGTCGGCGTTGTACTGGTCCACCTGCTTCTTCGCGGCCAGCATTTCCTCGCGCGGCGCCGTGTTCCCGTCGGGAATCTTGCCCGGCGCCTTGGGATACGTGCAGTCGGCCCAGGCCGTGGACGCGAACGCCGCCGTAGCGGCAACCAGGATCAATGATCTTTTCATGCTGTCACCTGATGATTGCGGGCCCAATTGGCCCAGACCCCCATTGGCGGGCATCTTATACTCGCAGCCGGTCAGCGTGCGACTATCGTCGCATTGCGACGCGCCCGTAGCTCAGTTGGATAGAGTAGCTGGCTTCGAACCAGTTGGTCGGGAGTTCGAATCTCTCCGGGCGCGCCAATTACCCAATAAAATCGATAACTTGAGAGCCATTTCTCAAGTGATGACGAGTTGTTCTGCGCCCTGGCATCTGTCTGATCGCATCGGGGGAGTCGGCTCTCCCGATGTATCGCTGCCTGCCTGTCAGTCTTCCCGGACCGTGGTGCTCGGGCCGTTGGTCTTTACCGAGGCAATGCCGTTTTCCATGGCGGAGGTGGAGCTGTACAGCTCGCTCCTGCCCAGCGTCTGTCCGTTGGCGGGAGACTTCAGGACAAAGAAGGGTGAGCCATTCGTCGCCACCTTGCGCTCGTAGCTGGAATCCTGAGGTGAGTTCTTCTGCACCGATGCGATGCCGCCCTGCGCGGCCGCCTTGCTGGAGTAGGTCTCGCTGGTGAGGATGGTTTCATGATTGCCGGCCTTCAGGTTGAACATGTACTCGCCGTTGTTCGCCTGCTTCAGGACGTAGTATCCAGCCATGTTTCCGCTCTCCTTGGTGTTGTGCTCATGACTCCATGAACATGAGGCATGGTACCTGAGGCCGGCCGCCCAGCGCGAAGAACTCCGCCGCCATCGGGTGTATGCCTGCACAATATCGATCGACGCTGTGCCAACGGGAACCCATGCAGATCCAGCTCAAGAGCCTGACGCTGACCCGCGAAGATCGCGTGGTCCTCGATGACATCAGCTGGACGCTGGCCGGCGCGCAGCGCTGGTGGGTGGTCGGCCCCAATGGTGCGGGCAAGACGCAGCTGCTGAAGCTGCTGGTGGGGGATGTGTGGCCGGATCCCGCGCCGCATCCGGTGCGGCGCTATCGTCATCGCGGCGCATGGCACGACACTCCGCGCGAGATGAAGGACGCGATCGCCTACCTGGGTCCGGAGCGTCAGGACAAGTACGAGCGTTATGGCTGGAACTTCCCTGCATGGGTGGTGGTGGCCACGGGCATCCACCGCACCGACATTCCGCTGGCGGATTTCACGCCGGCGCAGCGGCGACGCAGCCGCGAATGGCTGGCGAGCGCCGGAGCAGCCGCGCTTGCCGATCGTCTTTTCCTCACGCTCTCCTATGGTGAAAGAAGGCTGGTATTGCTGGCGCGCGCACTGGCGAGCCGGCCATCGGTGCTGTTGCTCGATGAGGTGGCGACCGGTCTGGACGATGTCAACCGCCGCCGCCTGATGCGTCTGATCGCGCGCGGTACTGGCGCGCGCATGTCATGGGTCGCCACCGCGCATCGCGCGGAGGAATTGCCGCCGGGCGCCAATCGTCTGCTGTTGCTGGAACAGGGTGGCATCCGTTATGCGGGGCCATTGACGGCGGCGCGGCGGCGCCAGCTGCTGGCGAAGCCGCACCGGCGCACGGCGCCCGCGTCCGTCGTGGCGGCGAGACAGGGCAAGAGCGGCGTGCTGGTCGAGCTGCGCGAAGCCAGCGTCTACATCGACGAGGCGCAGGTGCTGCGCAATGTGGATTTCACCCTGCGCCGCGGCGAGTGCTGGGTGGTGCATGGCGCCAATGGCTCGGGCAAGTCCACATTGCTGCGCACGCTCTATGGCGACCACGGCGTGGCCAGCGGCGGCTCCATACGTCGCGCCGGCATCGTGCCGGGTGTGCCGCTGGAACATTTCCGCGCGCGCACCGGCTTCATCGCTCCGCAGCTGCAGGCCGACATGCCGCGTCATCTGCCGGTGCTGGACGTGGTCGTCTCCGGGCTGCATTCCAGCATCGGTCTCAACGAGCCGGTCAGCGCGGCTGAACGCCGCCGCGCCTTGCCGGTCCTGCGCCGCTACGGGCTGGAGGCCCTGAGTCAATGCAGCCTCGCGGAGCTTTCCTACGGGCAGGTGCGTCGTGTGCTGTTTGCGCGCGCCGCCATCGCGCGACCACGACTGCTGCTGCTGGATGAGCCCTACGCCGGGCTGGACCGCGACACGCGCCATGCCCTGCAGCAGGCGCTGGAGCGCGAGATCGGCGACGGATTGACGGTGGTCATCGCGACGCACTACAGAGCCGAGTGGCCGGCTGCCGCGACGGGGGAGCTGCAACTCGCGGCGGGCCGCATCCGTTATCAGGGAGCCGTGCGCAGATGAAATACCGGCCGTCAGCCAGGGAGTGGATACCGGCCGCGGTCGTCGTGTTGCTGGCGGTGCTGTTCACCGCGGGAGGTCCGTCTTTCTGGCGCGGCTATCTGGCCGCGACGGCGGCGGGCAGTCCGTGGTTGTCCGCGCCGCGCATCGCACCCACGCTGAAGGTGGCTGGCGGTGATGCCTTTGCTCCGCCGCGCGCCGATGCGGCCACGGAAAACATCGCGCCAGAGGCCATCGAGGCGATGCATGCGCTGGCGCGGCAGCAGGGTGCGCAGGTCGTGCTGCTGCATCGTCACGGGCATCGCGTCGCGGAGTATTTCAGCGCGGGCCAATCCGCCGCCACGCCGGTGGCCGGCGGCACGCTTTCGCCCTTGCCCTGGGCGCTGGCATGGGCGGCGCTGGCCGAATCCGGCGACATCGAACCTGTCTTCGTGAAGCAGACGCTGGCAGCGTTGCACCAGGATGCCGGCGCGCCGGAAGCCTGGCGCAATCCCTGGTCACGCGCGGCGAAGTTTCATTTCTCGGCGCGTCCGGTCGCGGCTGAAGCAGCGCTGCCGGCGAATCTGCGTTCGGTGGAGCTGCTGTCCAGCCAGGTGTGGAGCGCCATCGGCGCAGCCGATGCCGCCGTGCAGGCGGATGATGCCGGCAGTGCGCGTGTGACCTGCTGTTTCGTCGCCGCGGCGGCGGACTGGATGCGTCTGGCAGACCTTCTGATCCTGCAGGGGCAGTATGCCGGCGCACGTGTGGTCTCACCGCAATGGGCGCGCGACTTGCTGGCCGGTGGCGACGATTCCGCGCGCCATCTGCCATGGCTGTCAGAAGCTGCGGCCACCACAGGCGATGAACCGCCGGCCACCCGCGATGCAGTGGCCATCGACCTGCAGGAGGGGGCGCGTCTGTGGCTGTCGCCGCAGCGCGGCGTCGCCATGCTCCATCTGGCACGCCCGGGCAGCGGCCTTGCCGCCGACACCGCACTGGTCAATCTGGTGTTCCGCGGCATCGTCGATCAACAGAGTCCTTCCCTGGATGGAACGCATGCCGGCATGATTCCCGAGTGATCTGCGCACACGCGGCGCAGCGGGTTCAGATCGACATGCGCGCCTGAAACAAGACCACGGCGCCGCCGGCGATGCTTGTTGCCGTCGCCACTCCATTGGCGTCGCGTTCCACCTCCACATCGATGCGGCTGGGCCGCTTCATGAATCGGCCCTGCGCGCCGGTGAAGCGTCCCGATGCGCTCAGTTGGCCCAGCGCAGCGAAGTAGCAGCCGAGCATGCCGTGCGCGTTGCCGCTGGCCGGATCTTCATTGATGCCCAGTGCCGGACAGAACATGCGCGATTCGGTGAGGCAGCCTTCGGGCGCGCCCTGGCGCGCGAACAGGAAATAGCCCTGGGCGCCGATCCGCGACGACAGCTGCGCCAGTTCGGACAATCGCGGCGTGACCCCGGCGAGACCTTCGACATGCGCAAGGCCAATCAGCAGTCGTGTGCTGGCGCTGCCGACGATCTGCATCGGGCAGGCCGGATCCAGATGCCTGGCCTCGAGGCCCAGGTTGTGCAGCACGTCTGCGCATTCTTCGGCATCCGGGCGGCGCCCCAGCGGTGTTGCGGGCGCGCGTATCGAGAAGCGCCCACCATCCAGCGCGCGCACCTCGATGATGCCGTTGCGGCCAAGCTGGCGCCGCAGCGGCCGCGGATCCCGCGCGTGCAGCACGGCGTGCGCGGCCAGCGTGGCATGGCCCACGAAGGGCATCTCCTTGTGCGGCGTGAAGAAGCGCACCGTGAAGTCGTGATCCTCGCCCTGCGGCGCGCCGACGAAGGCGGTGTCGCCATTGTTGAGTTCACGCGCGATGAGCTGCATCTCTCCATCGGAGAGCATTTCCGCGCCCAGCACCACACCCGCGGGATTGCCGCTGAAGCGCTCATGGGTGAAGGCATCGACCTGGAAAATTTCCACGCTGCGCGTCATCGCTACATCCGCTCCCTTGAGTTGCCGGCTTGCATTGCAGGGCCGTGACGCTAACATACGCGCTCACCTTGGGGCGGCTCACGCTTGAGCCTGAGATGCCGGATGCGCCGGCTGACCCGTTGAACCTGATCCGGTTAATACCGGCGGAGGGAGTGGTATGAATCGCGTTCGTCTGTCTGCCCTGGCCATCGGCCTTTTCCCATTTGTCAGCATTGCCGCGGCGCCTGCCGATGAGCTCGAGGAGGTCGTGGTCACCGCCCAGCTCCTCCAGACGCCATTGTCGCGGCTGCCCGCCAGCGCCAGCGTGCTGGATGCGCGCACGCTGGAAGACGCCGGCATTGCCCATTTCGGTGATGTGCTGGGCCAGATACCCAATCTGGGTTTCGCTGGCGGCACTTCGCGGCCACGCTATTTCCAGATCCGCGGCATCGGTGAGCTGGAGCAGTACGAGGGCGCGCCGAACCCTTCGGTGGGTTTCCTCATCGATGACATCGATTTTTCCGGCATCGCCATGCCGGCCTCGCTGTTCGATCTTGCGCGCGCCGAAGTGCTGCGCGGGCCGCAGGGCACCACCTATGGCGCCAATGCGCTGGCCGGGCTCATCAGCCTGCGCTCGCAGGCGCCGCAGCAGGGCTTCGCCATCGGCGGCGAGCTGGAGGCCGGCAACTACGGCAGTTTCGGTGGCGGGCTGGTGGTCAACAATTCGCTGGGCGAGGGCACGGCCTGGCGCCTGGGGCTGCATCGCTACCGCAGCGATGGCTTCCGCCGCAATGCATTCCTCGACCGCGATGGAACCAACGGTGTCGATGAAAGCCTGGCACGGCTGAAGTTGCGCAGCGCGCTCAACGAGCATCTCGAGCTCAACGCCACGCTGCTGCTGGCCGATTCCGACAATGGCTACGACGCCTGGTCGCTGGACAACAGCCGCATCACACAGTCGGATCGCCCGGGCGTGGATACGCAGCGTTCGCGCGCGCTGGCGCTGACTTTCGATTACACCGGATGGGAAGGCCTCACGCTGCGCAGCGTGACCACGCTGCTGCGGGCCGATTCGCGCTACGCATTCGATGGCGACTGGGGCAACGACGAACTCTGGGGCGAGAACGGGCCTTACGACTTCTATGAGGACATCGGCCGTGAGCGCCGCAACCTCAGTCAGGAGCTTCGCCTCTCGGGCGGCAACGGCGCCACCCGCTGGGTCACTGGCGTCTATGCGCTGCGGCTCACCGAGGATTACACCTTCCTCGACCTCTACAACGGCGAGGTGTATCGCGAACTGGCCAGCAGCTACCGCGCGCTCAATACCGCGCTGTACGGCCAGATCGATCGCACGCTGTCGCCGGCCCTGAACCTTTCCGCCGGGTTGCGCCTGGAGCGTCGCGACGCGCGCTACCGGGACAGCAATGCACTGGCCGCCGATCCGGTGGACAACATGGCGGGCGGGCATCTTGCCCTGACCTGGCATGCGGCCGATGGGCGCGACTACTACGCGGCGCTGACGCGCGGCTACAAGGCCGGCGGCATCAACACCGGCATCCTGCTGCCACCGGAGCGGCGCACCTTCGATCCCGAGTCCCTGTGGAATGCCGAGCTGGGGCTGCGCACGCGCTCCGCCGATGGCCGGCTCACCTCGCAGACCAGCCTGTTCTACATGCGGCGCGGCGACCAGCAGGTGTCCAGCTCCGTGCAGACCGATCCCACCGATCCGCTGACCTTCATCCTGCTCACCGACAATGCGGCGCGTGGCGAGAACTACGGCCTTGAAAGCCAGTGGCGCTGGCAGGCACTGCCGCAACTTGCGCTGGGCGCCAATGCCGCGTGGCTCGAGGCGCGTTTCATCGACTACACGCTGGAAGGCCGCGTGCTCGATGGCCGCCAGCAGCCGCATGCGCCGCAACACCAGCTGGGCTTGTGGGCGCAGCTGCAGCATCACAGCGGCCTCTTCGCGCGTGCCGACTGGCAGATCAACGATGGCTTCTATTTCAGCGCCAGCCATGACGAGCGCGCGGCGGCCTGGCAGCTGATGAACCTGCGGGTGGGATACGAAACCGATCGCTGGTCCGCGAGCCTGTGGGTGCGCAATCTCTTCAACGAGCAGTATGCGGTGCGTGGTTTCTTCTTTGCCAACGAGCCGCCGGACTGGGCGGAGAAGCGCTACATCCAGAATGGCGACCCCCGGCAGTGGGGAGTGAAGATCAGCTACTCGCCACGATGAGCGAACCCACCGAATGGGTGGCCACGGCGCTGGGCCTGGCCTACATCCTCCTCATCATGCGTCGCAGCCGTTGGGGCTGGGTGGCGGGGGGCGCGAGTTCGGTGCTGTTGATGGTGCTGGCCGTGCAGGCGCGTCTGCCCATGCAGGCGGGCCTGCAATTCGCCTATGTGCTGATGGCCATCTACGGTTGGTCGATCTGGGGTCGTCCAGCGGGCGACCGGCCCATCAGCCTGTGGCCATGGCGCCATCATCTGCTGGCCATCGGCGCCTGCGTGCTGCTGGCGCTGGCCGCCGCGCCGCTGCTGCGGGCCAGTGGCGCGGCGGACTGGCCCTTCCTCGATCCATTGCTGGCGGGGCTGGGCCTGTTCGCCAGCTGGCTCACGGCGCAGACCAAACTCGAGAACTGGCTGTACTGGATCGGCATCGATGCGGTGTCGCTGTACCTGTTTGCTGCGCAGGGGCTGTCGGTCGTGGCGCTGCTGTTCCTGATCTATCTGGGTATCGCCGCGGCCGGCTTCGTGAGCTGGCGGCGGCAATGGCGCACCCAGCAGCGCGGGCTGCCTGCCGCATGATCGATCCAGCCGTCCTCGCCTGTGTGCCCGGGTGCGAGGACGGCAGGCCGCCGCTTGCGCAGCGTCCGCTGCCCGGTGGCCGTGGCTGCAATGACATCCGTTACCTTGCGACCGATGCCGGCCGCTTCGTGCTGCGCACGCGCCTGGCGCCGCTGCATCGGCCGGGAGCCGACCCGCTGCGGGAGCTGGCCTGTCATCGCGCGGCCGCGGCGGCGGATCTTGCGCCGCCAGTGCTGGCCGCGGCCCCCGATGGCGCGTGGATACTCATGGAGTGGCTCGACGGCAGGTTGTGGTGCGAGACCGATCTTGAGGATACGGCGGCCATCGATCATCTCGGGCACCGTCTTGCGCGGCTGCATGGTCTGGCGGTACCTGTGGGCGTGGCTGCCTTCGACCCCCAGGCATATGCCCTGGCGCAGCAATCGCGGATCGAAGACCAGTGGCCCCGACGGGCGGAGGAGGCGGCGCGGCTGGTCGAGTTGCTGCAACGCGCCGCGGCTGAGGTGGGCTCCGGCGCGCCGGCCGCCATCTGTCATGGCGATCTGCAGATGTCCAATTGCATCGGTGATCCGCTGCGTTTCGTGGACTGGGAATATGCCCAGATTGCCGATCCGGCCTATGACCTGGCCTGCCTGCTGACCTATTACCCGCAGCTCGAGCCGCATGTGCCGCGGCTGCTCGACGCCGCGGGGCTGGGCCCCGGCGCGCGCGCGCGACTGGCCGCCCAGCGCCACCTTTTTTCGTTGCTGAACCGCTTCTGGGCGCTGGCGCATTTGCTCGACGCTGGATAACTCCTCTCCAGGCCGGCAAAATACACTGTTACCCGCGCCAACGCGGTACAGAGGCTGGGCGAGATTCATGGCGGTGATCAAGGTGACGGATCGGGATGGCATCGAACATGACGTCGATGCGAAAACGGGTTTCACGCTGATGGAGAACCTGCGTGACCTCGAATACGGCGTCGCCGCGGTGTGCGGCGGGATGTGCGCTTGCGCCACCTGCCATGTCTACATCGATCCAGAGTGGTTCGACCGCCTGCCGGCCCGGCAGTCCGACGAGCTCGACCTGCTGCGGGATCTGTCCACCTACCAGCCCAATTCCCGGCTGTCCTGCCAGATCAAGTTCACCGGGGAACTGGCCGGCCTGAAGTTGCGCATCGCGGACGACGAGTAACACGGCAATGAAGCAGCCCGTGCTGAAGAGCGGCCATGCGCTGATCTGCGGCTCCATGGCCTATGACACCATCATGGTGTTCCAGGACCAGTTCAAGAACCATCTGCTGCCCGACAAGCTGCACATGCTGAACGTGTCCTTCCTCGTGCCGCAGATGCGGCGCGAGTTCGGCGGCTGCGCGGGCAACATCGCCTACAACCTCAAGCTGCTGGGCGATGTGGGGCAGGTGATGGCCACGGTGGGCCACGATTTCGGCCCCTATGCGCAGTGGCTGGACCGGCATGGTGTGCCGCGTGAACACATCCGCGTGCTCACCGATGAGCACACCGGTCAGGCCTTCATCACCACCGACCTGGACAACAACCAGATCACGGCGTTCCATCCGGGCGCCATGGGTCAGTCACACCTCAACGAGGTGGGGGATGCCAGCCGCATCGCGCTGGGCATCGTGGCGCCGGACGGCCGGGACGGCATGATCCAGCACGCTGCACAGTTCGCGGCCTTGGGGCTTCCCTTCATCTTCGATCCGGGGCAGGGCCTGCCCATGTTCGGCGGCGAGGACCTGCGCCAGTTCATCAGCCAGGCCACCTGGGTCACGGTGAACGAATACGAATGGAGCCTGATGACCGAGCGCACCGGCTGGAACGAGGCCGAAGTGGCGTCGAAGGTCGCTGCGCTCATCATCACCCGGGGCAGCGAAGGTTCGCTGATCCACACCGACGGCAGGCAGCTGCACATTCCCACCGCGCCGGCGCGCTCCGTGGTCGATCCCACCGGCTGCGGCGATGCCTACCGCGCCGGGCTGATCCACGGCCTGCTGCATGGCTACAGCTGGGAGCAGACCGGCCGCATCGCCTCGTTGATGGGTTCGCTGAAGATCGAATCGCGCGGCACGCAGAATCACCACTTCACGCGCGGCGAGTTCATCGCCCGTTATGAAAGCCTGTTCGGCCAGTTTCAGTAGGAACACACATGAGCCATAGCCACCTGTTCACTTCCGAGTCGGTTTCCGAAGGCCATCCGGACAAGGTCTCCGACCAGATCTCGGACGCCATCCTCGACGCCATCCTCGCCGAGGACAAATACTCGCGCGTTGCCGCCGAGACGCTGTGCAACACCGGCCTTGTGGTTCTGGCGGGCGAGATCACCACCAAGGCGCGTATCGACTACCACTCGATCGTGCGCGATGTGATCAAGCGCATCGGCTACGACAACACCGACTACGGCATCGACTACAAGGGCTGCGCCGTGCTCGTCGCCTACGACACGCAGTCTCCGGACATCGCGCAGGGCGTGGACGAGGGGCGGGGCCTGAACCTCGATCAGGGCGCCGGCGACCAGGGCCTGATGTTCGGCTATGCCGTGCGCGAGACGCGCGAGCTGATGCCGCTGCCGCTGCACCTGTCGCACCGGCTGGTGGAGCGCCAGGCGCAGCTGCGCCACAGCGGCGCCATCAAGTGGCTGCGCCCCGACGCCAAGAGCCAGGTGACGGTCCGCTACGAGAACAACAAGCCGGCCGCCATCGACACCGTGGTGCTGTCGACCCAGCATCACCCCGAGATCGGCCACCGGGAGCTGTCCGAGGCGGTGATCGAGGAGATCATCAAGCCGGTGCTGCCGAAGGAACTGGTGAAGGGCAAGATCAACTACCTCATCAATCCCACCGGGCGTTTCGTGGTCGGCGGTCCGCAGGGAGATTGCGGTCTTACCGGGCGCAAGATCATCGTCGATACCTATGGCGGCGCCGCGCCGCACGGCGGCGGTGCGTTCTCCGGCAAGGATCCCACCAAGGTGGATCGCTCGGCGGCGTATGCCGCGCGCTATGTGGCGAAGAACGTGGTGGCCGCGGGCCTGGCCGACCGCTGCCAGGTGCAGGTTTCCTACGCCATCGGCGTGGCCAAGCCCACCAGCATCATGGCCACCACCTTCGGCACCGGGAAGATTCCGGACCACGAGATCGAGGCGCTGATCGCCAGGCACTTCGATCTGCGTCCCAAGGGCATCGTGCACATGCTCGACCTGCTGCGTCCCATCTACGAGAAGACGGCGGCCTACGGTCACTTCGGCCGCGAGGAGCCGAGCTTCAGCTGGGAAAAGACCGACAAGGCCGAGGCGCTGGCCGCCGACGCCGGGGTCGCGCTGCCGGCGTAGTTTTCAAGGCCGTATCCGCCGAGGAGCGCTGCAGCGTCCCAAGAGGGGCGTGAGGCTCGGCGGGGGCGGCCAGGTTCGTGAACGGCGCTCTCTTCACCCATCATGATGGAGAGTCAAGACATGAACGCAGCAATCAAACCCGCCAGCGGCGATTTCCGCGTGGCCGATCTAACCCTCGCCGACTGGGGCCGCAAGGAGATCAACATCGCCGAGGGCGAAATGCCCGGCCTGATGTCGATCCGCAAGGAGTACGAGGCCACGCAGCCGCTGCGCGGCGCGCGCATCACCGGCTCGCTGCACATGACCATCCAGACCGCGGTGCTGATCGAGACGCTGCAGGCCCTGGGTGCGCAGGTGCGCTGGGCCTCGTGCAATGTGTTCTCCACCCAGGACCATGCAGCGGCCGCCATCGCCGCGCGCGGCACGCCGGTGTTCGCCTACAAGGGCGAGTCGCTGGATGAGTACTGGGAATTCACGCACCGCATCTTCGAGTGGACCGATGGCGGCTACTCCAACATGATCCTCGACGATGGCGGCGACGCGACGCTGCTGCTGCACCTGGGCGCCAAGGCCGAGGAAGACCAGTCGGTGCTCGCGCATCCGGCCAGCGAGGAGGAGACCTCGCTGTTCAAGTCGATCAAGGCCAAGCTCGCCACCGACCCGAAGTGGTATTCCACGCGCCTGAAGCACGTGAAGGGCGTCAGCGAAGAGACCACCACCGGCGTGCATCGCCTCTACCAGATGCACAAGGAAGGGCGTCTGGCGTTCCCGGCCATCAACGTCAACGACTCGGTGACCAAGAGCAAGTTCGACAACCTCTATGGTTGCCGCGAATCGCTGCTCGACGGCATCAAGCGCGCCACCGACGTGATGGTGGCCGGCAAGATCGCCGTGGTGGCGGGCTACGGCGATGTGGGCAAGGGTTCGGCGCAGGCGCTGCGCTCACTGTCGGCGCAGGTGTGGGTGACCGAGATCGACCCGATCTGCGCGCTGCAGGCGGCGATGGAAGGCTACCGCGTGGTGACCATGGACGAGGCCGCGAGCCAGGGCGACATCTTCGTCACCGCCACCGGCAACTTCCACGTGATCACGCACGAGCACATGAAGGCGATGAAGAACAACGCCATCGTGTGCAACATTGGCCACTTCGACAACGAGATCGACGTGGCCGCGCTGCGCCAGTACAAGTGGGAGAACATCAAGCCGCAGGTGGACCACATCATCTTCGCCGACGGCAAGCGCATCATCCTGCTGGCCGAGGGGCGGCTGGTGAACCTGGGTTGCGCCACCGGGCACCCGTCCTACGTGATGAGCTCTTCCTTCGCCAACCAGACGCTGGCGCAGATCGAGCTGTATGCGAATCCGGGCAAGTACAAGGTGGGCGTCTATGTGCTGCCCAAGCACCTGGACGAGAAGGTGGCGAAGCTGCAGCTGGCGACGCTGAACGTGAAGCTCACCAGGCTGACCGACCAGCAGGCGCGCTATATCGGCGTCAGCCCCGAAGGCCCGTACAAGACGGACCACTATCGTTATTGACGGATTGGCTACTGACTGGCCGCTGGCAGGCTGAGCCGAATATGCAGCCGCATGGATTGTTCGCGAGAACCTCCGTGCGGCTGCTGCGGCTGTTCCTTGTCGCTGCGTCGTAGTCAGGAAGCCGTCATGAGGTCTTAGCCGAATTCCGGCAACGACCGGGCTTTGCCCTGGGCCGGCCGTTCGATCTTTGTGTTCCCCAGCAATGCCCGTGCCGCATTCACGACATCCAGTGCGGTGCGCGGTTTGGGACGCAACAGCAATGTGCCCTCGTGTGAGGTGATTTCCATCTCCGCGGCGTCGAGGCGAAAGCGCGCCGGGATGCGCACGGCCTGCGATTTCCCCAGTTTGAACAGTTTGACGGTGACGGAGGACATGGGCACGGTTCCCGAATGTCGTCGGAGGAATTCGGCATGGGATCGTATCTCATAGATATCAGTAGAGGATATCTCACTACTCGCAGCAGAAATCCCCGATCCTGATTCCTCCATTTGTAGGGAGACGGTGCTTCACGTAAAATACGTGAAACCCGTACATCAAGTATGACAATGGCCGTTAAACGCAACATCACCGTCGCTATCGAGCCCGCTTTGCTGAAGGGTGCGCGGGCCGTGGCTGCCAGTCGTGGCCAGAGCATCAGTGCATTGCTGGCCGACCAGCTGCGCGAGCTGGTTTCAGGGGATGGCCGCTACCAGGCTGCCCGCAAGCGGGCGGTATCGCTGCTGGCATCGCCATTGCCCCTTGGGGGCGTTCCTCTGTCGCGTGAGGCGCTGCATGAGCGACGTCGCGTTCGTTGATTCGAACATCCTGATCTACGCTCACGATCGCGATGCCGGTGTGAAGCGGGAGCGGGCGGCAGCGCTCCTCAAAGAGCTGTGGGAAGCCGGCACCGGTGCATTGTCCGTGCGGGTATTGCAGGAGTTTTTCGTGAACGCGACGCGTCGGCTCGATTCGCCGCTGGCGCAATCCGTCGCCCGCGAGGTCGTGCAGGTCTACGCCGCCTGGATCCGCGAACCGACCACGGCGGAAACCGTGCTTCGCGCCATCGACCTGGTTGATCTCGCCCGTCTGTCTTTCTGGGATGGCTTGATCGTCGCATCGGCCGAGCAGTCGGGCGCCGGCCTGTTGTATTCAGAGGACCTCAATGACGGTCAGGAGATCGCCGGCGTAAGGGTATGCAACCCGCTTCGCCGGCGTGCCTGAGACAGGCCCTCGGCGGCTTCCGGACCGCTGTGCGCCCGCCACCGCCGACATCGGAATGCGCCGACAGACACGAGGTCCGCGAGCGTGGCATGCTCGGCGAGCATGCGTAAAACCAGACGCCGCCTGACCAAATTCGTCTTCGCACTGTATGGCCTTGGGCTGGGCGCTTCCGTGGGAGCCCAGCCGACGTCGCCGCAACCACGTCCGGCTTCTCCTGCTGACAGCCGCTGGAAGGCCAGCTTTGACGCTTTCGCCGCCGCGGACCGGCAGCAGATGCCGATGTCAGGTGGCGTCCTGTTCATCGGCAGCTCCTCGATCCGGTTGTGGGATGGGCTCGAGCGGGCTTTCCAGGGCGTGCCGGCGCTCAAGCGCGGCTTCGGCGGCGCACGCATGTCTGACGTGGCCGCGTATGTGGATCGGCTGGTGCTCCCTTACAGGCCGCGACTGGTCATCGTCTATGCCGGTGACAACGATCTGGCCGAGGGGCGCACACCCCGGGAAGTGCTCGGCAGTTTCAGGGAATTCGTCGGGCGCGTGCACGCGGAACTTCCAGAGACGCGCATCGCCTACGTTTCGATCAAGCCCAGTCCGCAGCGTGCCGCCCTGATGCCGCAGGCCGTGCAGGCCAATGCGCTGATCGCAAGTCACGCCGCGGCAACCCCGCGCGTGGAGTTCATCGACGTCTATTCACTCATGCTGGATGGCGATGGCCGCCCGCGCCCCGATCTCTACGGCAGCGATGCCTTGCATCTGAACGACGCCGGCTATGCGTTGTGGCGCTCCGTCATCGCGCCGTACCTGGAGTCGCCGGCGCGGTCGCTCAATGCGCCAGAGGTGGTGGTGGCTGCGGGTGCAAGAAGCTGAGATTCCCGGTCTTCCGACGAGGCGCGCGGCTGACCAGCGCTACCTTGTAAAGCGCAGCGAACGAAGCGAGCAGGATGGCGGCATCGATCCACAACGGCCGGCCCGGCGTCGGTGCTCCCAGCACGGCCAGCGCCAGCAGGGCCAGCACCACGTGCGCACAGAACACCGGCAGAGAAGCCGCACCCATCTTCTCCAGCGCCCGCACGCGCGGCAGACGCGCTGACAGCCAGGGCCCGTAGCGCACCAGCAGCACCAGCAGTGCGAACAGGTTGAGCATGCGCAGCGGCCCGAGCTGCCATTTGTCGAACAGCATGTTCAGGCTGGCGTTGTGCGGCAATGGCACCTGGCCTCCCACATGCCGCCATACGAAGAACAGGGCGGCGATGGTGATGGCCGTACCGACGATCCAGTGCGGAAACACCAACCGGGCCGTGGACAACTGCATCTTGCGCCTCGCGCCCATCCACAGCCCGAGCACCCACAGGAACTGCCAGGCCAGCACATCGAATGCGCCGGTGTGGTGCAGCGAGACGCGAATGCCGGCGGCCGGCGCCAGCGCTTCATAGGCCCAGCCGCCCAGCTTGAATTGCGCGGCCAGCCACAGCGCCGCGCTGATCGCCAGAATGCCGTCCCAGCCGTTGCGGATACCGTGCCGCAGCAGCAGTGGACTGATCAGCATGAACAGCACATAGATCGGCAGGATGTCCAGCAGCGGAGGGTTGTAGATCAGCAGCAGACTGCCGACGACGGCATGCAGCGGGTCTTCCAGGTAGTAGTCCATCAGGCCGGTGATGGCGTCTTGCCGCAGCAGCAGCGCGATCAGTGCCACCACGGAGAACAGGAACAGCAGCAATCCGACCTGGCACAGGTAGACCTTGCCCACCCGGTGGTAGAACGCCGAGCGCATGCGCAACATGCCCTCGTGCCGTGCGCGCCCGGCATACACCATGCCGGCCATGAAGCCGGACAGCAGCACGAAGCCCTCCGCGGCTGACACGAAACCGAAGGGCTGGCCGGCAGGCCCGGCCAGCACCGTCGGCATGTGCGTGAGGGTCATCAGCGCCAGCATCAGCCCGCGCAGCGCATCGATCTGCCACAGACGGCGGCCGGCCTGCGGTGCGTCAGGCGAAGTTCCGGCCATGATGCGAGCCCGATCTCTTGCGGCGGTATTCTGGATGCATGCTCCACGTTCGCATCCAGCGCGCCGGTTCTATGTCAGGCTCTGCGAGCCAAGCGTGTCAGACAAGGCTGACACGGCGGGATGCGCCTCAGCTCTGGCACCCTTCCGGCCGCGGCAATGGCCCGTGGACCGCACTCCAGCCAGTCACTCCGCCCGCGAGATTGATGGCCGGTCGCCCCCCGCCTGCGAAATAGCGGCAGGCCGCCATGCTGCGGCCACCCACGGCGCAGATGAACACGGGCGTGCGATCCGGCGGAATCTCCGTGGCACGCGCGGCCAGAGTGCCCAGCGGAATGTGCACCGAGCCCGGCACCCGTCCCGCCGCCCATTCGTGCGGCTCGCGCACATCCACCAGCAGCAGCGATCCGGCGCGCGCGCCTTCAAGCTGCTGCGCCAGTTCCTCGGGTGTCCACTCCTCGATCATCGTTGCCTCTCCATCGTCTTCAAGCCGGGTGATGGTGGGATTGTCGCCGCACACCGCGCAGTTCGCGCGGCGCTGGAACGAGAACTGCTGGAAGCTCATCGCCAGCGCGTCGTAGACCAGCAGGCGGCCGAGCAGCGGCTCACCGACGCCCAGCAGCACCTTCATGGCCTCGGTGGCCTGCAGGGTGCCCATCACGCCGGGCAGCACGCCCAGCACGCCGGCTTCGGCGCAGCTGGGCACGAGGGCATCTCCCGCCAGCGGATGCAGGCAGCGGTAGCAGGGGCCGCGGCCCGGTATGTAGGTCATGGCCTGGCCTTCGAAGCGATGGATGGCGCAACTGACCAGCGGCTTGCCGGCGAGCACGCAGGCATCGTTGACGAGATAACGCACCGCGAGGCGATCGGTGCCGTCGAGCACCACATCGTAGCGCCGGAAGATGTCCAGGGCATTGCTCGGGCCGAGTCTGACGGCATGCGCATCCACGGCAAGGCGGGGGTTCAGCGCCAGCAGGCGCGCACGCGCCACCTCGGCCTTGCCGGCGCCGATGTCATCATGGGTGAACAGCACCTGACGTTGCAGGTTGCTGGCCTCCACGCTGTCGTAATCGACCAGGCCGATGCGGCCCACGCCGGCCGCCGCCAGATACAGCGCCGCCGGTGAGCCCAGGCCACCGGCGCCGATGATGAGCGCCGAGCTTGCCGCGAGCCGCTGCTGGCCGGCCTCGCCGATCTCGGCCAGCGCCAGATGCCGCGCGTAGCGCTGGCGATCGTCGGCTGAAAGTGGGGTGACAGACATGTCGATGAGCATCCCCGCAGCCACCGGCAGCGTCAATGCCGCGCTGCCGGTGGACAGTGTCCGCGCCCACGCCTAGGCTTCGGATCTTTCGAAGGGAGCGCTGCGGCGTGAGTGATCTGCGTCTGGGAGAGCCGGCGGTAGCTGGGCGGGTGACGATGCTCAAGCGGCTGGACCGGCGTGTGGCGCTGGTGACTGGCGGCGGATCGGGCGCGGGCGCGGCCATCGCGCGGCGCTGCGCGGACCTGGGCGCGAGCGTCGTGGTGGCCGACATCGACTATGCGCTGGCCGGCGAAGTGGCCGCGGGCATTCGCGCCGTGGGTGGCGCGGCGCTGGCCCACCGCTGCGATGTGGCGGTGGAGGAGCAGGTCGTCACGCTGATCGAGCGTGCCATGCACGAGTTCGGCTCCCTGGACCTCGTGGTCAACAATGCCGGTCCCTGGCTCGATGACGATCCGGTCGAACACTGGACGCGCATCGTCGGCACGAACCTGCTCGGCACATTGCATGTGACGCGCGCCTCCATCGATGCGCTGCGGCGGCGCGGTGGCGCCATCGTCAATGTGGCGGCCGGTTGCGGCCTGGGTTTCGGCGATGGCGACCGCCCGGCCTACAGCGCCGCCAAGGCCGGCATCATGCGTTTCACCGCCGCGCTGCGCGGCCTGCAGCAGGATCAGCGCATCCGCGTGAACTGCATCGTTCCCGACCGCATCGAGATACCCGAGGAATTCGCGCTGTCGGTGGTGGAGCTGGCGCTGCGCGAGGACTGCGCCGGGCGCGTGGTGCTCTACCGCGATGGCGCGGTACGGGAAGTGGTGCAGTACGGCGACCCCGGATACCGGCGCACCGAACCCTGGTGATGGGCAGCGCAGACCCTCAACGCTGAGGGTCTGCGATCGCCGGCTGCCTCAGACGTAAGGAGGCGTCGCCACCAGCTGCACGCCGCGCGGGCTGGCGGGCACACGGGCCTTGAAGCTCTCCGGCTTCATCACCAGCACGTCGCAGGGCAGGGCATCGAGCACCTGCTCGGCCACATTGCCGATGACCAGGCGCTTGAGGCCCGAGCGCGAGATGCCGCCCATGACCACCAGGCCCGCCTTGAGGCGCTTGGCCAGCTTCGGGATCACGTCGACGGGATGGCCGGCGATCAGATGCTTGCGCGAACGGGACAGGCCGCGGTCCGCCAGTTCCGCGTCGAAGGCCTTGCGGGCGATCGCGGCGGCGCGCCTTTCAAGGTTGGTGCCGATCTTCTCCGCGGACGCGCCGTAATCGATGAGCGCCGGCGTCGCGGCCGGATAGGCGTGCACCACGTGCATCGCGCCGCCCAGCGCGCCGGCAATCTGCCCGGCGGCATCGAGAATGGCGCCGTCCAGCTTTGCCGGTTTGGCGAAGCTGTGCTGCGGGTCGATGGCGGCCAGCACGGCCGGCTTCCTCCACAGCTTGCCGTGCTTGACCAGCAGCACCGGGACCGGGCTGCGGCGCAGCAGCTCCCAGTCGTTGAAGCGCAGCAGCCACGGCATCACGTGTTTGTCGGCATGCCGTTCGGCGACGATGAGATCGGCGCCGGTGCGTGTCGCGCGGCGCACGACGGCCTCGTAGGCGGGGAAATCCCAGTCGCAGGAGACTTCCACCTCCACGCCGTCCTCGCGCAGCGCGGCAGCATGCCGCTCCAGCTGCTTGAGCACGCGCGCGCGCCACTGTTTCTGGGTCTCCTTGATGCTCATGCCTTCCATGCCGAAAGCGTCCATGTAAAGCGGCGTGGTGATGGCGTGGAAAAGCTCGAGCTTCGCGCCGGTGCCCGCGGCGATCTGGGCGGCTTTGCGCGCGGTGGGCTGGCTGCGTGCCCCCGGGGCCTTGATGGCTACGAGGATGCGTTCTGGCTGCGACATATGAGTTCCTCCAATGTCTGGATTATGCCCGCCCGAAGGGCCGCGGGCATTGATTCAGGTCATTCCAGGTAGGCCGGGAATTTCGATGCGCAGAGAAGGCGGGGCGTCATCGGGTTTCTCCTGGGTAGCCGGTATCATCAGACTATTGCCTGACAACAAGGGGATCAAGCATGAGCGGCAGGGTTGCAATCGTCACAGGCGCGGGTTCGGGCATCGGCAGGGCGGTGGCACTGGCCATGGCGCGGGCGGGCTACGCTGTGGTGGTTGCGGGGCGCCGCCGGGAGCCGCTGGATGCGGTGGTCCGCGAGGCCGCGGGGCAAATGCTGGCCGTGAGCACGGACGTGACCGACGAAGCCGCCGTGCGCAACCTGTTCGCGGAGACGGTGAGCCGTTTCGGCCATCTGGACGTGCTGTTCAACAATGCCGGCATGGCGGCGCCGCCCACACCGGTCGATGAACTGGCGCCGGAGCTGTGGCGTCGCGTGGTCGACACCAATCTCACCGGCGCCTTCCTCTGCGCCCAGGCGGCCTTCCGCACGATGCGGGCGCAGGATCCTCAGGGTGGCCGCATCATCAACAATGGTTCGATCGCCTCCGTGACACCGCGGCCCCACATGGCGGCATACACCGCATCCAAGCACGCCATCTCCGGTCTCACCAAGTCACTGTCGCTGGAAGGCCGGCGGTTCAACATCGCCTGCGGCCAGATCGACATCGGCAATGTGCAGACCGATCTGGGTATCTCCATGTCCAGCGGTACGCTGCAGGCGGATTTCTCCCTCAGGCCCGAGCCCACCTTCGATGTGCGGCATGTGGCCGAGGCTGTGCTCTACATGGCGGGGTTGCCCCTTTCGGCCAATGTGCTGAACCTGACGGTGATGGCCACGACCATGCCCTTCGTGGGGCGCGGCTAGGACAGCGCAGCTACCTGGGCGGTCGCTTCATGCGCACGGTGTCGCCGGTGGGGCGGCGCAGGCGCAACTCGTAGTCCAGATCCGGAATGGTGCGCGGCATCGCGAGCATCAGTTTGCGGTGCTCGGCGAGCTGGTGTTTGAGCAGCGGCAGCACGGCATGCTGTGCGCCGAGGGTGTCATCACCGGTGACGGTGCCGAGCGTGGTGTCGCAGAACACGCGGAAGTAGTCGCGGTACAGCTCTTCGTAGCGCGCCAGCGGCGCGTCGAACACGCCATCCATCATGACGATGACGCCGACATGGGCCGAACACAGGTAGCTGCCTGAGGCGCGCACGTATTCATTGTGCTCGGAGATGATCGCGCGGCTGTAGGAGCGCGAGGCGTGGAAGTGGTTGATGATCTGGCGTCGCGCTTCACCGCGCAGTGATCGATCCCGCAGGTATTCGAACAGCGCGCGGCGGTGGATCAGGCCGAAGGAGACGTCCTTCAGTTTGGCGATCTGCTGTTCGAGGCGTGAAGCGCTCGCGACGCGACGCATGAGACCTGCGTGCTCGACTTCCCAGGTGCTCCACGATTTCGCATCTCCGAGGATGCGCTCGGCCACGACTTGCAGGGCTGGATGCCCCTGCCTCGCGACAGACTGGAGAATGGACTCTGACTCGTGCATGAGTCGCTCGAACTTGACGGCGACTGTGGCCACTGCACCTCCGGGATCGAGCGTGCAGTATGCAGGGCATGCTCCCGGGTTTCGCTCCGTCGGCATCTGCCGACAAAGTGCTAGCCCAGCCAGTCTTTCCCGCGCAGCGTGGTGAGATAGGGCAACAGCTTCGCGTCCATCTCCTCGTCGGGGCTGCGATAGGCCCAGTGGGCCTCGGCCGGCATCGACATCAGGATGGCCTCGGTGCGGCCGCCGCTTTGCAGGCCGAACAGGGTGCCGCGGTCGAACACCAGGTTGAACTCCACGTAGCGGCCGCGCCGGTAGAGCTGGTAGCGGCGCTCGCGCTCGGTCCACGGGATGTGGCGCCGGCGCTCGATCACTTCCCTGTAGGCGTCGTGATAGGCATTGCCCACGCGCCGCATCAGCTCGAAGCCCTGTTCCCAGCTCAGCGGCATGCCCGGCGTCGTCTCGTTCACATCATCGTAGAAGATGCCGCCGATGCCGCGTGCCTCGCCGCGATGCTTGAGGTAGAAATACTCATCGCAGTGCTCGCGCGCCAGCGGATAGATCGCGGGCGAGACCGCATCGCAGGCATCGCGCGCGGCGCGGTGCCACGCCACCGCGTCCTCCTCGTAGGGGATGTATGGCGTGAGATCGAAGCCGCCGCCGAACCACCAGATGTCGCCGGCGCTGAAGAAGCGCACATTGGCGTGGCTGGTGGGCGCATGCGGATTGCGCGGATGCATCACCACCGAGACGCCCATGGCGAGGAATTCGCGGCCGGCCAGCTGCGGGTTGCGCGCGGTGGCCGAGGGAGGAAGCTGCGCTCCGCGCACGTGCGAGAACGCCACGCCGGCACGCTCGAACACTTCGCCGCCTTCCTGCACGGCCGTGATGCCGCCGCCGCGCAGCTTGCCCTGGGCCTCGGGGCGCTCCCACCGGTCGCGCAGGAACTCGCCGCCCATGTGCGCGCCGCCGAAGCTGTTGCAGAGGCGGTCCTGCAGCCCGGTGAGGTAGTCGTGGACGGCCGTGATTCGCGTGTCGGTGGATGGCGTGTTCATGGGGCGATTTTACGGTGGCCTGAATGCGCTGATTGTCACGGCTGTGTGCGGCACGCGGTATCTTTGCGGTCATGACGACGATGCAGATCCTGCTGGCCCTGGCGTTGGGAATCGGTCTTGCCGCCGCGGCGGGCCTGCGTGTGTTCCTGCCGCTGCTGGTGCTGGCGGTGGCGGCGCATTACGGGGTGGTGCCACTGGCGCCCAGTTTCGAGTGGCTGGCGAGCCTGCCCGCCATCACCATGCTCGGCATTGCTGCCGTTGCCGAACTGGCTGCGTACTACATTCCCGGGCTCGACAATCTGCTCGATACCATCGCGGCGCCTCTGGCGCTGATGGCCGGCACACTGATGGTCGCGGCGCCGCTGGCGCAGTTGCCGCCCTGGGTGCAGTGGTCGGCGGCGGTGGTTGCGGGCGGAGGCGCTGCCGGCATGATGCAGGGGCTGACTTCGCTGCTGCGCGCCAAGTCCACGCTCACCACCGGCGGCCTCGCCAATCCGGCGGTGGCCACAGGAGAGTGGGGCGGTGCGCTGCTGCTGTCGGTGCTGGCCATCCTGATGCCGTTGCTGGCCGTGGCGGCGGTGGTGGTCGTGGCGCTGCTGCTCTACCGGCTCGTGCGCCGGTTGCTGCGTCAGTCGCGGTAGTTGTGATGGTAACTGTATGGATATACAGTTACCAGATGAAAGGCAGGGGCGCGCTTTCCAATCCGGCCAACCGCTTCGCCCCTACCCATGGCGAGGCGGTGGACGATGGCTGGTACCAGGAGGCGCCTCCCGAGCGCGTGCTCACGGAACTGCGGGTGGATGCCAGCCGCAATGTCATCTCGCGCAATGATTCACCCGATATTCCTTTCGAGCAGTCGATCAATCCCTTTCGGGGTTGCGAGCATGGCTGCGTGTTCTGCTATGCCCGCCCGACGCATGCGTTTCTGGATCTCTCCCCCGGTCTTGATTTCGAGACCCGGCTGGTCGTAAAGCCCGATGCCGCGCGGTTGCTGCGCGCGGAGCTGGCGCGTCCCGGCTACCGCTGCCGCCACATCATGCTGGGCGCCAACACCGATCCCTACCAGCCGGTGGAACGCGAATTGCGCATCACGCGCTCGCTGCTCCAAGTGCTGTCCGAGACCCAGCATCCCGTCGCCATCACCACGCGCAGCACACTGGTGCTGCGCGACCTGGACCTTCTGGGTCCCATGGGCCGGGCCGGGCTCGCGATGGTGTGCCTGAGCATCACCACCTTCGATGCCGATCTCAAGCGCCGGCTGGAGCCGCGCTCGGCGGCTTCGGCGGCGCGCCTGCAGGTGATGCGCGAGCTTGTGGCTGCCGGCGTTCCCGTCGGCGTCATCGCCGCGCCGATGATTCCGGCCGTCAACGATTCGGAGCTGGAAGAGATTCTGCGGCGCTCCGCGGAGGCTGGCGCCACGCGCGCCGCCTGTACCCTGCTGCGCCTGCCACTGGAAGTCGCGGAGTTGTTCCGCGAGTGGCTGCAGACGCACATGCCGGAGCGGGCGGCGCATGTGATGTCGTTGCTGCGGTCGGCGCGCGGTGGTCGCGACAATGATCCGGCTTTTGGCCAACGCATGAAGGGGCAGGGCGCCTGGGCGCAGTTGCTGCGCGACCGTTTCCATCTGGCCTGCCGCCGGTATGGGCTCGCCAGCGACCGCGAGCCGCGGCTGGATGCCAGCCGGTTTCGTCCACCGGTCGCGCCGCGCTCCGATGGGCAGATGGAGCTGAGCTGGTAGGGGCGGCGTCTTGCCTCAGATCTTCTGCAGGCGCCCGGCCTGGTAGCCGCACAAACCCTGGATCAATCCCAGCAGTGCCAGGCCGGCCAGCACCAGCGACCAGCCGCCGCTGCTGTCGTGCATGAATCCGAACAGCACGGGGCCAAGCGCCGCGAGCAGGTAGCCCAGGCCCTGGACCATCAGCGACAGTGCCGCCGCCGTCTGTGGATTCGAGGCACGCAACCCCACGAACGACAGCGCCAGTATCAGGCAGGGGCCGGTGCCCAGGCCCAGCACGGCGATCCACAGCACCGCAGCCGAAGGCGCCAGCATCAGGCCGAGGTTGCCCAGCGCGGCAAACAGCGAGGTGATCAGTGCCAGCATGCGCTGGTCCGGCAGGCGCCTGATCAGCGCTGGAATCGCCATACCCGCCACGATGCCCACCAACTGGTACAGGGTGAGCAGCCAGCCGGCTGCCGCGGGTGAGAAGCCACCCTCTGCAAGGACAGCCGGGAACCAGGTGACGACGGTGAAGAAGGTGGCCGATTGCAGCCCCATGAATGCGGTGATCTGCCAGCCGAGACGGGTGCGCCATACGCGCCGTGTCTTGTGCGTCGGTGGTGCGGCGTTTCCGGCGGGGCGCAGATGCGGCAGCCACAACATCATTGCCAGCAGCGCCAGCGCTGCCCAGCAGCCCAGGGACCCGCGCCACCCTCCTGGCAGCACATCGGCGAGCGGCACCGACACTCCCGAGGCCAGCGCGGCGAAGCCGCCCAGCACCGTGGCGTACGCGGTGGTGACGAAGGGGATGTCGTCGGGGAAATGCTGCTTGATGAGGATGGGGATCAGGACGTTGGCCACTGCGATTCCCGAGGCCAGCACGATGGTTCCGGCGAACAGTGCTTCCCTGCTGCCCTGGGAGCGCAGCAGGATGCCGGCGCCGAGCGTGATCAGCGCCGCCAGCGTCAGGCGTTCGGCTCCATGGCGGCCGGCAAACCCGGCCAACGGCGCCGCGGCGGCAAACATCAGCAGCGGCAGGCTGTTGAGCAGGCCCGCGGCGGTGGCTGACAGTGACAGCTGTTGCTGGATCTGCAACAGCAGCGGCCCCACGCCCGTGAGCGAAGGGCGCAGATTGGCTGCAACCAGCAGAAGCGCCACCAGAAAACCCAGTGAGCGGCGAAGTGAGGGAGGGAGGGCAGGCATGCAATAATTGTTGGGCAATACCACATGCGGGCGACAGGAGTCCCCGTACTATACAGTCCGAACATCCTGTCTGCGGACAGAGGGGCCTGGCCTTGCGTCTGACTTTGATGACCGACTATGCGTTGCGCCTGCTGATGCATGTGGCGCAGCATCCGGATCGGTTGTGCACCATCGCTGAAGTGGCGCAGGAGCACGGCATTTCCAAATCGCACCTGATGAAGGTGACGCATCAGCTCGGGCAGGCCGGGTGGATCGAGACCGTGCGTGGCAAGGGCGGCGGCATGCGCCTGGCCCATGCGCCGCGCGACATCAATCTGGGCAAGGTCGTGCACAGCATCGAACCGGATTTCGCGGTCGTGGAGTGTTTCTCCGAAAGCAACCGCTGCATCCTGACGGGCAATTGCCGGCTGGCCCACCTGCTGGGGGGGGCTTTGCGCAGCTTCATGGCGTACCTCGAGGGCTACACGCTGGCGGATCTGCTGCCCGGCAGCGAGGTGCCCGTTCTCGTCAAGGTGCGCGGGCGGCACATCGTGCCACTGGTGTCACGCTGACGACGCGCCGCCGGCATCGCCCCCGCCGGGGTGGGCGCGATGCCGCGGACAATGATGGCGCGATTCAGTGCGCTCCCGGCATCTTTCCGTAGTAGTCATTCACGCGATTGAAGATCGCCTCTCCATCGCCGCTGGTCAGGGCGTCGATGGAGTCGGCCGGCGCATTGCGCAGCTGCTCCTCGGTCAGCGCCACGACGTAGCTGCCGTCTTCCGGCCGATAGTCCAGAGCGCTCCAGGGCACCGCGTGGTACTTCTCGCCCATGTTCAGGAATCCGCCGAATCCAATGACGCTGAACAGGATCTGGTTGGACATCTTGTCCAGCATCACATCCTTGATGTGCCCGAGGGTCTGGCCTGATGGGTCCTTGACGGCTGTGCCGATGACCTTGGTGGCGGCAATGACCCTGGTGTGTCCGCTGGGTGTTGGCATCGCTGTTCTCCTGCTCAGGGCTTGACGAGTAGATCGCTGTGTACCGAGCGGACATTGTCGGTGGCCCTGGCAATCTCCACCGCCCGATCGGCCTGCGCCCTGGAGTCCACGGTTCCGCTCAGTTTCACGACGCCGTCCTTGTCCGTGTCCACATGGATGTTGGCGAGGCTGCTGATGTTCTCCGCGGCCAGTTTGGCCTTGATGGCGACGGTTACCGCGGAATCCTTCACGACGGTGCCGGCGGAGTCCGCCGCGATGACCGGACCGGCCAGCAGGCCGGCGATGAGGACGCCGGCGAGCGCTTTGTATGTCTTCATTGGAAATCTCCTTGGGGTTTGAAGAAGCGTCATGCTTCGCACGCCACCATTGAGAACTCTCCGGGCCGCGAGCGGTATCGGTGAGCGACGCCCCGCGCCTGTAGCCTGCTTCCTACAAGAGAGTCGCTACGAGGCCGCAAATTCGTCGATGATCTGCTTTCGTGTTGCCTCGATCACCGGGCGGTAGTGGCGTTGCTCCAGGCCCGCCAGCACCACGCGATGCTCGATCAGTTTGTCCGCGATTGGAATCGAGATGATTCTGCGACCGTCGTACGACACGCTGGATCTGGGAAGCGTATGCAGAATCGCGACACCGAAGTCGTTGGCCACCAGCGCCCGCAGGAATTCGAAACCCTTGACGCGTGCCGCGACAACGGGCTCCGCCTTGTGTGCCTTCAGCAGCCCCAGCACATACTGGGCGCTGAGAGTCTGGTCGAGCAGAATGAGCCGCTGATTGTGGAGCTCCTTCAGTCGAAGGACTTTGCGGCGCGCAAAGCTGCTTTTCTCGGAGCAGATCACTTGCGGGCGCAGATGGTACATGACTTCCTTGTACAGCCCGTATTCCAGGTCCAGATCGTAGGTGATGACCAGGTCTGATGTTCCCCGGCGCAGATGTTCGTTCACTCCCTCCAGATCAGACTCCGTGTACCTGATGCTTACTTGAGGAAGGTGTTTGGCGAATCTGCGCAACAGGCGCGGAAGTATGTAAGGCGCCAGCACGTCAAAGCAGCAGATGGACACTTCGCCGGAGATTTCTGCATCAGGGCTTGCAAGCGAGGCCAGTCGCTCCGCCTGGTCGCAAAGGCTCTTGGCCTCCTTGATGACGGCGGTGCCGAAGGAGGTGAGGGTCATTCCCTCTCCTGGCCGCCGTATGAAGATGTTCTGGCCGTAGTGTTTTTCGAGCGCCGCGATGGCGGCTGAAATCGCGGGCTGGGAAATGCTCAGTTTCTGCGCCGCTTTCGTTACATTGCCTTCCTCCGCTGCCGCAAGGACATAGGTGGCCTGCCTCAGGGAGATATATCTGAAATTCTGATTCAAAGTATCCATAGATATTATTTTCCTTGATGGCTGGCGCCTGTCAATGATGTCCACGGGATTGGGCCCTACTTGGGAGGTTCGAATGAACGTGCAACCTGCGGCGGCGTCAGCACCATCCTTCCGGGTGGACCCGGCCGTGATAGAGGAATTCAATGCCACCGGGGCAACGGTGGTCCGGGGAGCATTCAAGGAGTGGATTGATCTCTTGCGTCGCGGAGTGACGTACAATGTCGACCACCCCAGCTCCGACGGGCACACCTACACCGGCAAGCAGGGGGCGGGGCGTTTCCTCAGCGACTACTGCAACTGGGAGAGAATCCCTGAGTACCGCGAGTTCATTTTCAATTCGCCCGCGGGCGAGGTTGCCTCGCAGCTCATGAACTCCGAAAGGGTCAGACTCTTTCATGAGCATGTTCTCGTGAAGGAAGCGGCAACCGATGTCGCGACGCCCTGGCACCAGGATCAGCCTTATTACTGCGTCGAAGGGCCCAAAACCGTCAGCCTCTGGATTCCGCTGGATGAGGTTCCCCGCGATACCGCCATTGAATTCATCGGCGGGTCGCATCTGTGGGGCAAGTTCTACCGGCCGCAGAGATTCAACGGTGAGGCGCTGAACCCGAACGATGGCCTGGAAGACATCCCGGACATCAATGGCAACCGCGATGCCTACGACATTTGCGGCTGGCACGTTTATCCCGGCGATGCAGTGGCCTTCGACTACCGGACGCTGCACGGTGCTCCGCCGAATCGCAGCGCGACGCGGCAGAGACGGGCGTTTTCGCTGCGCCTCGTCGGGGACGGCGCCCGGTTCGTGCGGCGTGAAGACATCAAGACATCGCCGCCGTTCCGGCATGTGACGGCCGCCAGTGGCTCGCTCCTTTCGGATGAGGATTTTCCGGTCGTCTATCCCAATAGCGAAAACAAGAACAGATAGCGGGGTTTGCTGAAGTGACACACGCTGGCAATGGCGCGGAGAGGGCCCTTTCGTTCAGGCGCGTCCTGTCCTCCGCGGCCATTGGGCAGTTCGTCGAATGGTACGACTTCGTCATCTATGCCTATTCGGCCGCGACGATCGCGAAACTGTTTTTCCCGGCAGGTGACCCGGCGATCGCGATTCTGGCGACATTCGCGGTCTATTCGGTAGGCTTCCTGGCGCGGCCCGTAGGCGGCTATGTTTTCGGGACGCTCGGGGACAGGATCGGTCGCCGGCGGGTATTGTCCATCGTCATATTGCTGATGGGCTCCGCCACAGTCGGAATCGGGCTGCTCCCCACCTACAGCCAGATCGGCATCTTTGCGCCACTTCTGCTGATCGTCTGCCGCCTTCTGCAGGGCTTGTCTGCCGCCGGCGAAACCGTCAGCTCGAATTCGTTCGTGGCTGAGCATGCCCCACCGGAACGCCGCGGCCGCTTCGTTTCATTCACCTTTTCATTTTCAACCCTGGCGCCTGTCGCCGCGGCGATCGTGGTGTATGCGTTCTCCAATGGCCTGTCGCCCGAGGATTATGAATCGTGGGGTTGGCGCATTCCCTTCCTGCTGGGCGGCCCGTTGGCGCTGGTGGGGGTCTATATCCGCCGGATCGTCGACGAATCACCGGCATTCGAGCGGGCAGTCGCCGCCGACGGAATCTCGACGTCCCCTCTTCGTGAAGCCGCTACGGTTCAGACTTCCGCAATGCTGCGTGCGTTCGCGCTGGCCGCATTCTCCGCTGTCGGGTTCTACTCTCTGAGCGGTTACTTCGTGACCTACCTGATGGAAACGGGCCTGAGCCGCTCCGATGCGCTGCTCTCCAACGGCATCGCAATGCTGATTTCCTTCTTCAGCATCTGGGTCGGTGGTGAGCTTTCGGATCGTTTCGGTCGCAAGCCGGTGGTGCTGTTCGCGACCGTCCTGAGCATCATATTGACCGTTCCTGCCTTCAGGCTTGCGAGCAGCGCCAGCTTCGAAATGGCCCTGCTCGGGCAAGCTCTCCTGGCCATGGACTACGGACTTTACTGGGGCGCCTTCGGGATCGCAGTGGTCGAGATGTTTCCGACCCGCACCCGGGTAACGGGCGCAACGGTGAGCTTCAACATCGGTTACACGATCTTCGGCGGTACCGCGCCTTTCGTCGGTACGTGGCTGCTTCTGAGGACCGGCAGCCCGCTGTCTCCCGCCTACTACATCATCGCGGTCGCGGTCATGGCTCTGCTCGCCGCTGTCACCATGCGCGAAACGGCGGGCGGCAAGATGATGGAGACGGATGCATCTCGCCGGTAGCGTGTGAGGTCTGCGGCATCGGGGGTCTGCCGCATGGAGGGGCGGCAAACGTACGCCCTGACGAGTTCGCAGCCGGATGACTATCTGAGGAAGCTTGGCTGGGCAGGCGATGGAGCGGGTTCGCCGTCGTAGCAGTCGTGGATTGCGGCTGTATACGTGGCGCCGCACCAGACCGCCGGGAGCATGTCGCCGATCGAGGATCGGCACGGACAGATGGTCGGGGTGACAGGATTTGAACCTGCGACTTCTACGTCCCGAACGTAGCGCTCTACCAGTCTGAGCTACACCCCGATGCGGTGGGCGCGAGAGTCTACTTGAGCGCCCCCATGCCTGTCATCGTCTGATCTATCTGTCCCGCTCCACGCCCAGTTCGGCGAGGCGGGCCAGCGCCTCGCGCCAGGGGGAGGGCGGCACTACGTCGAGTGCGGTCACGGCGGCCTGGGACTCGGCCAGCGCCCGGTCGCGGGTGTAGTCGATGCCGCCGGAACGGTCGATGACGGCAATGATGCGGTCCAGGTCCGGCTCGGCATCCTCCTGCAGGATGGCCGCGCGGATCAGCGCCCGGTCGGCATCGCTGCCTGAACGCAGGGCGTGGATCAGCGGCAGGGTGGGTTTGCCCTCGGCCAGGTCCTCGCCCAGGTTCTTGCCGCGCACGCTGGGGTCCGAGCGGTAGTCCAGCACATCGTCGATGAGCTGGAAGGCGGTGCCCAGATGGCGCCCGTAGGCGGCCAGCGCGACCTGCACGGCCGGTGGCGCGCCGCACAGCACGGCCGCGACTTCGCCGCCGGCTTCGAAAAGCTTGGCCGTCTTGCGGTGGATCACCTCGAGGTAGCGTTCCTCGGTGGTGTCCGGGTCCTGCGCATTCATCAGCTGCAGCACCTCACCCTCGGCGATCACATTGGTGGCGTCGGCCATGATCTCCATCACGCGCTGCACGCCGATGGCCGCCATCATCTGGAAGGCGCGGGAATAGACGAAATCCCCCACCAGCACGCTGGCCTCGTTGCCGAACAGGGCATTGGCGGTGTCGCGGCCGCGGCGCATGGCCGAGTGGTCCACCACGTCGTCGTGCAGCAGGGTGGCGGTGTGGATGAATTCGATGAAGGCGGCGGCCTCGCGGTGGCGGGCCTCCGGCGGCAGCTTTCCGGGGACGGCGGCACGGGCCGCCAGCAGCACCACCAGGGGGCGCAGGCGCTTGCCCCCGCCGGCCACGATATGTTCGGCTACCTGGCCTACCAGGGCCACGGAGCTGGTCAACCGGGAGCGGATCAGGGTGTCCACGGCGGCCCAGTCGTCGGCGACCAGGGCACGGATATCCGCAAGCGAGGCAGGCGCGGACGCCGGCTCGGGCGAGGAGGGGAAACCGTGCAGGGGAGAGGGGCTGGACATCAGGTGAATGGTACAGCAAGTGGCTGTTTGGCCGGGGGAAACCCTGAAGACAGGGTTTGACCACCGGGGGCTGCACCTTTAGAATGCGCGGCCTTTCCGATCGGAGCCTTAATTCATGTACGCCGTCATTGCCACGGGTGGCAAGCAGTATCGTGTTGAGAAAGACACCCAGCTGAAGGTCGAGAAGCTCGACGCAGCGCCGGGCACCACCGTGGAATTCGACCAGGTGCTGCTGGTGGCCGATGGCGCCAACATCCGCATCGGTTCGCCGCTGGTCGCTGGCAGCAAGGTCAGCGCGACGGTCGAGTCGCATGGCCAGGGCGAGAAGAAGGTGATCGTGAAGTTCCGTCGCCGCAAGCACTACAAGCGCGGCGGCAATCATCGCCAGCTCTATACGCTGGTGAAGATCACCGGCATCGCGTAAGCACACGCAGAATTTTCGGAGATATTTGAGCCATGGCACACAAGAAAGCAGGCGGCAGCACCCGCAACGGCCGCGAATCCCACAGCAAGCGTCTGGGCGTGAAGCGCTTCGGCGGCCAGCAGGTGGCGGCGGGCAACATCCTCGTGCGTCAGCGCGGCACGCCGATGCGCGCCGGCAATGGCGTGGGCACGGGCACGGACCACACCCTGTTCGCGCTGGTCACCGGTCGCGTGCAGTTCCAGATCAAAGGCGCCGAGCAGCGCACCTACGTGAGCGTGATCCCCGAATAAGGGGCGCTTGCGCAAAGTCTGGTTTACCTGCGAACCCCGGCCACCGCGCCGGGGTTTGCGCATCAGGGTCCTGGAGTGCCGCAGCCATGAAGTTCGTCGATGAAGCAGTGATGAAGGTGCAGGCCGGCAACGGCGGCCGCGGCTGCGTGAGCTTCCGGCGCGAGAAGTTCATCCCCTTCGGCGGGCCGGACGGCGGCGATGGCGGCAACGGCGGCAGCGTCTGGCTGCAGGCCGTGGAAGGCATCAACACGCTGGCGGATTTTCGCATCCGTCGCACCTACAAGGCGAAGAACGGCCAGGGCGGGTCGGGCAACGACTGCACCGGGCGCGGCGGCGAGGATCTTTACGTGAAGGTGCCGGTGGGCACCACCGTGGTGGACGAGGAGACCGGCGAGCAGCTCGGGGACCTTGCCGTTGGCGGGCAGCTGCTCAAGGTCGCCGCGGGCGGCAAGGGCGGTTTCGGCAACCAGCGCTTCAAGTCCAGCACCAACCGCGCCCCGCGGCAGTTCGGTTCAGGGTTGCCGGGCGAGAAGCGCGAGCTCAGGCTCGAAATGAAGGTGATCGCCGATGTGGGCCTGCTGGGTCTGCCCAATGCCGGCAAGTCCACGCTGATCCGCGCCGTGTCCGCCGCGCGGCCGCGTGTGGCGGACTATCCCTTCACCACGCTGCATCCCAACCTGGGTGTGGTGGATTGCGGCGAGCACCGCAGCTTCGTGATGGCGGATATTCCCGGCCTCATCGAGGGGGCGGCCGAAGGCGCGGGCCTGGGGATACGCTTCCTCAAGCATCTACAGCGCACGCGCGTGCTGCTGCATCTGATCGACATCGCGCCGCTGGACCCGGAGGTCGATCCGGTCAAGGACGCGCGCGCCATCGTCCAGGAGCTGAAGAAGTATGACAAGGAGCTGGCGGCCAAGCCCCGCTGGCTGGTGCTGAACAAGAAGGATCTGCTGCCGGCGAAGGAGGCCGACGCGCGCGCCGCCGACATCCTGCGCCGCCTGCGCTACAAGGGGCCGCATTTCCTGGTGTCCGGAGCCACCGGCGAGGGCACGCGCGAGCTGTGCGCCGCGGTGATGAGTTTCCTGGAGAAGCAGGATCGCCGGGCGGAGTGAGGCGCGGCAATACGTATCGGGCTACGATACTTGGGGCGTTTCGAGCGCCGAAACAGGCGGGCAAGACACGTGAAGTTCCCGCCGGCGGCGCGCAGGATATGCGAACCTCCGTTCGCTTGGTAAAGGTCGAGGAATCATGGCAATTCACGCAAGACGATTCATAGCTTCAGCCTTGGTCGCTGTCTTCTTCACGGCAGCGGCCGATGCAGCGAAATGGCAGGTCGAGCCGGATTCGAGCACTGTCCGGTTCATCGGCAGCCAGGAAGGATCGGCGTTCCGGGGCCGCTTCCGGAACTTCTCCGCGACGATCGACTTCGATCCGGCCAACCCTTCCGCAGGCAAGATCGTCGGCATCGTGAAGATGGATTCCGCCGACACTGGCGATGCCGAGCGGGATGCGACGCTGCTGGAGAAGGACTGGTTCAATCCGCAGAACTTCATGGAGTCGCGGTTCGAGTCCGAGCGCATCGAGCGGCTGGAGGACGGAACATTTGCCGCCCACGGGCAACTGACCCTGATCGGCGTCAGCAAGCCGGTCACTCTGGCATTCAAGTTCGAGGTCACGGAACCCAAAGCGCATTTCTCGGGAGCCTTCGAGATCAAGCGCCTCGATTTCGGCGTCGGCTGGGATGCGACGAACTGGATCGCCGACAATGTTGCCGTCCAGATCGAACTCGATCTGCATCAATAGTCTGCCTGGAGCAACCCAATGACCAAGTCTCGTTCCGATCAGCCTCACTCTTTCAGCAAACGGGATTTCCTGCAGGCGTTCGCCGCCGTGGGCGGCGTATCCGGCGTCGTGTCGGCACTCAATGGCCTGGGGATGGGCATTGCGTCCGCTGCGGAGGCTCCGCCCGCGCTCGAGGGGCGTGGCAACGGCAAGAGCGTGCTCATCCTCGGCGCGGGTCTGGCGGGAATGACCGCTGCCTACGAGCTCGGGCTGCGCGGATACAAGTGCCAGATCCTTGAAGCGCGCTCCTTCGCGGGCGGGCGCTGCCAGTCGTCGCGCGCGGGGTTCAAGACCACGACGGTGGACGGAGAAACCCGCACCTGCGACTTCGACAAGGGTCAGTACTTCAACCACGGCCCCTGGCGGATACCGGCTTTCCATCACGCGGTGTTTCACTACGTCCGCAAGTTCGGCATCCCGATGGAGATCATGGTCCAGGAGAATGACCTGGGCTATGTGCAGTTCAACAATGCCAAGGGACCGCTGGCCGGCCGCCGGGTGCGCCTGCGTGAACTCAAGGCGGACATGCAGGGCTACACCGCCGAGCTGCTCGCGAAACTCACGGACCAGGGCGCGCTCGACAAGGAGCTGACGGGTCAGGACAAGGAACGGCTGGTCGACTACCTGGTTCGCCAGGGATTCCTCGACGCACGGGATCTGAAGTACAAGGGCACGATCCATCGTGGCCTTGCCCGCTTCGATCCGATGGCCCTCGCCGGTCCGAATACCGCTTCGGAAGCGCTGGCGTTCCAGGACATCCTGCAATCCGGGCTCGCCAATGCGTTCCAGGGCCTCACGACGATCGATCATCCGAGCACGATGTACCAGGCGGTCGGCGGCATGGACCAGATTGCCCGGGCCTTCACCCGCGAGGTGGGCAAGGCGATCACCTACAACGCCGAGGTTCTGGAGCTGAGGCAGAACGACAGCGGCGTCAGCGTGCCTTACCGCAACACCGCCACCGGCGCGGTCAAGGTCGCGAAGGCCGACTACTGCATCTCCACGATTCCGCTCGGCATACTCTCGAAGCTGGAGACCGACTTGTCGGATGCGTGCAAGGAGGCAATTCGCACGCCCGGCAAGATGACCGTCGGCAAGCTCGCTTTGCAGATGAACCGCCGTTTCTGGGAGGAAGACGACAATATCTACGGCGGCTCGAGCACGCTCGGCATTCCGGGGCACACCATCGTCTATCCCTCCTACGGCTACTTCGGCAAGAAGGGCGTCGTCATGAGCGCCTACCCGATCGGCGCTCCGGCAATCGCCTTCGGTGAAATGTCGCTGGCCGAACAGACCGAGCAGGCGCTCGAGCGCAGCGAACTGATCCATCCGGGGCAGTTCCGCAAGCACTACGACGGCAAGGCCTTTTCCATCGCCTGGCAGCGCACCCGCTACAGCGAGGGCGGCTGGACGACATGGTCCCCCGCCGATCGCCAGAAGCACCTGCCGGTGCTGCGGGAGCCGCAGGGCCGGGTCTATTTCGCGGGCGACTACATCAGCGGTCTTGCCGGCTGGCAGGTCGGCGCGATCGAGTCGGCATGGGCGCAGATCGAGAAGCTGCACGCCAGCGCCATGAAGGCCTGACGATCAGACACGCTTCGCCTCCACGATCATCGATCGTGGACGGCGGAGCGGCATCAGACGGAGTTACAGCAGGCTCGCCCGGACATAACGCCCGCCATGCGTAGCGGGCGGGGTGGGGCGGTTTGGCCTGGACGGACCTGGCGTGTGATCGCCGGCCCGAAGCCGGATCAGGCCTTGGCGGCGGCCTTCACGCGTGCCGCGAGGCGGCTCTTGTGGCGGGCAGCCTTGTTACGGTGCACCAGGCCCTTGTTGACCATGGAATCGATGACCGGCTGGGCGGCCTTGAGGGCCTGCGCGGCTTCGTCCTTCTTGCCGGCAGAGACGGCGTCGGCGACCTTGCGGATGGCCGTGCGCATGCCCGAACGCAGCGAAACGTTCTGTGCGCGGTGCTTGACCGACTGACGTGCTGCCTTTTCCGCCGACTTGGTGTTCGCCACGCTCGAAATCTCCGCCATTAGCCCTGTACAAGGGGCGCGTAGTGTGGGCACCGGGCTGACGGAAGTCAACCGAATCAGGGGCTTTGGGGCCCTTTGGCCGCGATTTAAGGGGGGCGGTTCTGCTAGTCTGCCGCAGCGATGAGTCGCCCCCTGTTGAGAAGCACCACGACCACCGGGTTTGCCACCCTGCTGTCGCGGATCACCGGCTTGTTCCGCGACACCTTCATGGCCCAGGTGCTGGGAGTGGGGGCGGTCTCGGACGCCTTTCTCGTCGCCTTCAAGATCCCCAATTTCCTGCGCCGGCTGTTCGCCGAAGGCGCCTTCTCGCAGTCCTTCGTGCCGGTGATTTCCGAGTTCAAGGTGCAGCGCGACGCGGCGGAGGTCCGCGCGCTGGTGTCGGGCGTGGCCGGCACGCTGGGGGCGCTGTTGTTGCTGCTCAGCGTGGTGGGTGTGGTCGCGGCGCCGGTGCTGATCTTCATCTTCGCGCCCAAGTGGGCGCTCACCGGCGCGACCGAGTACGAACTCGCGGTGCAGATGCTGCGCTGGACCTTCCCGTACCTGTTCTTCGTGTCGATGGTGTCGCTGTTCTCGGGCGTGCTCAACAGCTACGGGCGCTTCTTCATCCCGGCGTTCACGCAGGTGCTGATGAATGTGGTGCTCATCGTCGCGGCGCTGTTCTTCGCGGCGCGCAGCGAGAACCCGGGCCTCGTGCTGGCCATCGGCGTGTTCATCTCCGGCGTGCTGCAATTGCTCTTCCAGCTGCCTTCGGTGGCGCGGCTGAAATTGCTCTCCTGGCCGCGCTGGCGGCCGCAGTTCGAGGGCGTGCGCCGCGTGGGCAAGCTCATGGTGCCGGGCATCGTGGGCAGCTCCATGGCGCAGATCGCGCTGCTGCTCGATACGCAGATCGCGACCTTCCTGGTCACCGGCAGCGTGACCTGGCTGTACTACGCCGACCGGCTGATGGAATTCCCGCTCGGGGTGTTCAGCATCGCGCTGGCGACGGTGATCCTGCCGGGTCTTTCAGCCCAGCACGCGGCAAAGGACACTGCCCAGTTCTCGCAGACGCTGGACTGGGCGCTGCGGCTGGTGGTGCTGCTGGCGTCCCCGGCGGCGGTGGGCATGCTGTGCTTCGCGGGCCCCATGACGGCGCTGATCCTGGGCTACGGCCGCTTCGACCCGGAGGACGTGCAGCGCACCAGCTATGCGCTGATGGCCTATTCCTGGGGTCTTCTGGCCTTCAGCTTCGTCAAGGTTCTGGTGCCGGGCTACTACGCGCGGCAGAACACCCGCCGGCCGGTGAAGATCGCGCTCATTGCGCTGGCCTGCAGCACGCTGCTCAATGTGCTGGTGGTGATCCCGGCCTCGAAGCTGGGGCTGCCGAACCCCCACATCCTCATCGCCACCTTCACCTGCACCGGCGCGGCGCTGAACACCTTCCTGCTGTGGCGCGGCCTGGTGTCCGAAGGGGTGTTGCGGCACACGTCCATGTGGAAGGGCTTCCTGCTGCGCGTGGTGGTGGCGAACCTCGCCATGGGCGCGGTGCTGGTGTGGCTGGCGGGAGATACGCTGGCCTGGGCGCAGATGTCCTTCATCGAGCGGCTGTGGCGCGGCGGCGGCGGCATCCTGCTCGGCGCGGCCACGTATTTCGCGGTGCTGTTGCTGGTGGGCATGCGTCCGGCGCATCTGCGCTCGGTGGTGCGCTGATGCGGCTGCTGCGTCGCCTGGACGAAACGGTGCGCGCGCCGCGCGGATTCGTGGCGACCATTGGCGGCTTTGACGGCCTCCATCGCGGCCATCGCGAGCTGATCGGGCGGACGCGGCAGCGCGCGGCGCAGCAGGGGCGCGACAGCCTGCTGATCACCTTCGAGCCCCTGCCGCGGGAGTATTTCCAGCAGGCCGATCCTCCCGCGCGCCTGACCACGCTGCGCGAGCGCTGGCGGCTGCTGGAACGCGATGGGCCCGATGCACTGTGCGTGCTGCGTTTCGACGAGCATCTGCGTGGCTGCGGCGCCGCGGAATTCGCCCGCATGCTGAGGTCGGCGGGCATCACTTACCTGATCGTCGGCCACGATTTCCGTGCCGGACGGGGAGGTGAGGCGACGGCCGAATGGTTCGAGGCCAATTGTCCGGCGCTGGGCATGGATCTGGAGGTGGTGCCGCCGGTGCGGGACGGGCAGCTGCGCATCAGCAGCCGCGCGGTGCGCGAGGCACTGGGGCGGGGCGATCTGGAACAGGCCCGGCTGTTGCTCGGCCGGCGCTATTCCATGGTCGGCCGGGTGATCCGCGGCCAGCAGCTGGGGCGCGAACTGGGATATCCCACCGCCAACCTGCGACTGGGGCGGCGGCGGACACCGATGGACGGTATCTTTGCAGTCCGCGTCCGCGGCGTGGGCAATGGCCACCCGCCGGAGCGCTACCTGCCGGGCGTCGCGAGCCTCGGCACGCGGCCCACCGTGGGCGGCGTGCTGCCGCTGCTCGAAGCGCATGTGTTCGGTTTCGAAGGGGATCTCTACGGGCGCGAGATCGAGGT
>CAUJIK010000013.1 GCA_963205255.1 Pseudomonadota bacterium | reverse complement strand
ACCTCACCGGCAACCGCCCCGTGGTCAACAAGGGCACCTCCCAGCCAGTCATCGCCGAACAGCCGCCGGACATCCTCTGCCTGCAGGAAACCAAGGCCGAGCGCGGGCAGGCGCAGATCGACCTTCCCGAGTACCGCGAGTACTGGAATTCGGCGCAGAAGAAGGGCTATTCGGGCACCGCCATCTTCTCGCGGCGCGAACCCATCAAGGTCGTCAACGGCTTTCCGGAAAGCTTCGCGAAGCAGTACAACTTTGCCGACGAGCAGGAGCGCGATTCCTGGAACGAGGGGCGCGTCATTGCCGCCGAGTTCGACAAGTTCCACGCCGTGACCGTGTACACGCCCAATGCCAAGGACGATCTGTCGCGCGTGAAGCTGCGCCACGAGCACTGGGACCCGGCCTTCCTGGCCTATGTGAAGCTGCTGGAGAAGACCAAGCCGGTGATCTTCTGCGGCGATCTCAATGTGGCGCACACCGAGCTCGACCTTGCCAACCCCAAACCCAACCGCGGCAAGAAGGGTTTCACCGACGAGGAACGCGAAGGGTTCCAGAACATGGTGGATGCCGGCTTCGTGGACACCTTCCGCATCTTCACCCAGGGCAACGGCCACTATTCGTGGTGGTCGCATTTCGCCAACTCGCGCGCGCGCAATGTGGGATGGAGAATCGACTATGTGCTGGTGTCCGGAGCCCTTGCGCCAAAGGTGAAGGAAGCGAAGATCCATGCTGATGTCATGGGTTCGGATCACTGCCCGGTGAGCATCCAGATCGATCTGTAGGCGCCCGATGAAATTCAAGGACTACTACGACATCATGGGCGTGCCGCGCGATGCCACGGCCGACCAGATCAAGCAGGCCTACCGCAAGCTGGCGCGCAAGTACCATCCCGACGTCAGCAAGGAGGCCGACGCGGAAGCGCGCTTCAAGGACGTGGGCGAGGCCTACGAAGTGCTGCGGGACCCGGAGAAGCGCGCCGCCTACGACCAGCTCGGCAGTGGTCCGCCTCCGGGGCAGGAGTTCCGGCCGCCGCCGGACTGGGGTTCGGGTTTCGAGTTCAGCGGCGCGGGTCGTCCCGGGCCCGCGGAGCACGGCGGCTTCGATGGCACGGGCGATTCCAGCGAGTTCTTCGAGACATTGTTCGGGCGTGCCGGCGCCGCGCGCGCCCGGCAGCGCCGGCCGCGCGAGCGCGGAGAAGATCACCATGCGCGGGTCATCATCGATCTGGACGCGGCGCTGGAAGGTGGCGCGCGCGCGCTGACGCTGCGGGTGCCGGAGGTGGATGCCGAGGGGCGCGTGCACCTGCGCGAGCGCGCGCTCAATGTGAAGATTCCGCGTGGTATCCAGGCAGGTCAGCATATCCGCCTGGCAGGCCAGGGAGAGACGCTGCCGGACGGAAGCAAGCCGGGAGATCTGTTCCTGGAGGTCGTCTTTGCTCCGCATGCGCTGTACCGGGCCGAGGGCAGCGATCTGTATCGGGAGTTGCCGGTGACGCCATGGGAAGCCGCGCTCGGCTCGCAGTTGCAGTTGCCCACGCCGGGCGGCGCCGTGGACCTGCGCATACCTGCCGGCTCGAAAGCCGGCACACGCCTGCGTCTGCGTGGTCGCGGCCTGCCGTCGCGGCCGCCGGGCGATCTCTACGTCACGCTGCAGATCGCGCTGCCGCCGGCCGACAGCGCCGCCGCGCGGGCGGCCTATGAAGCCTTTGCCGCCGCCACGCCTTTCAATCCACGTCTGCCCAACGGAGCATGATCATGGCCGCGTCAATCACAACCGTGCTGGTGGGCCACATCGTCGAGGAAGACGAACAGCTGGGCATCGACCAGCTGTGCGAGCTGTGCGCTGTCGAGCGCCAGCAGGTGCTGGAACTGGTGGAGGAAGGCGTGCTCGAAGCGGCGCCGCCGGGACAGTTGCGCTTCGGCGGCGTGTCGCTGCGGCGGCTGCGCATCGCCACGCGCCTGAGGCGCGATCTGGGCGTCAATGTGGCCGGTGTGGCGCTGGCGATCCAGCTGCTGGAGCGCATCGAGGCGCTGGAGCGCGATCTGCCGCGGTAGTGGGCGCCATGTCAGGGAAGGGCAATCGCAGGGATGGCAGGCTGATCGCGCTGGCGGCGCTGCTGGTTGCAACCGCAGCGGCGGCCCACCACTCCGTCAGCACGCTGGACCTGTCGAAACCCGTGTGGGTGAAGGCAACGGTGGCGCGCTACGAGCCACGCAACCCGCATGTGCTGATCCATCTCGAAGAGCGGCAGGCCGATGGCGGCGTGAAGACCCGGATGGTGGACGGCCCGATCGTGTTGCGATTGCAGCGCATGGGCGTGGCGCGGGACCTGATCAAGCCCCGCGATGTCATCGAGCTCTGCGGCTTCCCTTACAAGGAAAACATGGCCGAGCACGTGACGAAGTCCGCTGCCGCGCTGCCGCCGCTGCATGCCCACCTGCTGGTGCTGCCGGGCGGGCGGCTGCAGGCCTGGGGGCCCTACGGCAAGCTCGACAACTGCGTGCGTCCGCGGGATGCGGCGCGGACCTGGATCGACTTCGTGAACTCGGCGCCGCTGGCGCGCGAATACTGGTGCCGTGGCATCGCCACTACCAGTGCGCCGTCGCTGGCGCCGCGCGCGCTGGTCGAGGAGATCGGGCGCGGAATGACGCAGCCCTGCGATTGAAAGTGGGGCGCGGGGATCAGCGCCCCTGAAGTCATGCCGCGGCGCGCGGCCTGGCGCTGCGCTTCCTGGCGCCGGCGGGCGGGCTGGTCCGGGGCTTGAGCTGCTGGGTCTTTGCCAGCAACCCCAGCAGCAGCTGCAGCTGCTGCGTGCCCAGCTGGGATTCGAGGTCGCGATAGACCTTTTCCATGATCTTGCTCATGACCTGGAAACGCTGGCCGCCCTTGCGCGAGACGGAAACGAACAGCCGGCGCCGGTCGCCCGTGGAGCGCCGCCGCCGGACCAGCCCCAGCTTCTCCAGCCTGATCAGCATGCTGGTGAGGCTGGGAGGCTGCACGCAGATCAGGCGCGCGAGATCCTGGAATTCCATCTCGCCGTGGGAGTGCAGGGCGCGGATCACGCGCCACTGCTGCTCGGTGACGCCGCAGGCCTTCAGGTGCGGCCTGAAGAAACCCATCGCCGCCTCGCGGGCGCGCAGCAGCGCCATGGGCAGTGAGCGCTCGAAGCTGCGCATCACCGCAGCGCGTCCAGAACAGCCAGCGACAGCGCCATCACGCCGGTGCGCAGCGTCGGCCGCGGATCGTCCGGCGCGAATTGCGGACTGTGGTTGGCGGGCAGCGAGGTGCCTGCCGCGCGCGTTTCGGCCACGCGCACCGGATCGTAGATGCCGATGCCGAAATATAGCGATGGCACGCCCGCGGCGACGAATTCCGAATAATCCTCGCCGCCGCTCCAGGCGGCGGGCATGAGCAGGGCCTTGGCGCCGAAGGCCTGCGAGAACAGCGCGCCGGTGCGCGCGGCAAGGGCCTCGTCGTTGATCACGGACTTCACTCCGTTGTCGAGAGTGATCGCGGGCGCCGGTGCTCCGGCCATCGTGGCGACGGAATTGGCCGTGCGGCGTATGCCGTCGTGCAGCCTGGCGTGCACATCATCGGAGAAGCTGCGCACGGTGCCACGCACGATCACGTTGTCAGGGATGATGTTGCCGGCGCTGCCGCCCTGGATGGCGCCGATGGTCACCACGCCGAAGGCGGCCGGATCCTTCTCACGGCTGACCACGCCCTGCACGTCGACCACGAAGCGTGAGGCCATCAGCACCGGATCGATGGTGGTGCTGGGGTTGGAGCCATGACCGCCGCGCCCGTGAAAATGGATCGCAAGGCCGCTGGCATTGGAGGTCATGGGGCCGCCGCGGTACAGGATCTGGTCCCAGGCGTGGGGCATGGTGTGCAGCGCGAATCCCAGGTCCGGCTTCGGGAAGCGCTGGAACAGGCCATCCTCGAGCATGGCCTTCGCGCCGCTCACGCGCTCCTCGGCCGGCTGGGCGATGAACATCAGCGTGCCCTGCCAGCGGTCCTTCATCGCCGCCAGTGTGCGTGCCGTGCCCACCCACGCGGCCATGTGCACATCGTGCCCGCAGGCATGCATGGTGGGCGTCTCGGCGCCGTTGTATTGCACGCGGTCGCGGCTGGCGTAGGGCAGGCCGCTTTCTTCCTGCACCGGCAGGCCATCCAGCTCGGTGCGCACCATCACCGTCGGGCCTTTGCCATTGCGCAGCAGGGCGACCAGGCCGGTTCTGCCCACGCCTTCGGTGACTTCGAAACCCAGCGCGCGCATTTCGCCGGCCAGCTTGCCGGCGGTGCGGGTTTCCTCGAACGCCAGTTCCGGATGCTGGTGCAGGTCGCGGTACAGCGCTTCGAGCTGCGGATATTGGCGGTTGAACAGCGCATCCACCTGCGATTGGGCGCCGGCGACATCGAGCCCGGCGGCGGCGAGCTGGCCGCAGAGCAGCGTCGCGACAGCCAGCGTGAGGATTCCGAAGGCGGTCTTCATGGCGGGTTCCTTGTTGCATATTCGCAACGTTTCGGTGTCACTTCCGGATTCAGCCTGAAAATATTGTCGCGATTTCGCATGGCGAAACGCAATGTTCTGGTAATACCGGCACGATTCATTATTCTGCTGACAATGTCTCGGTGGGGAGTGCCCATTGAGGGGGGGGCTGCTTCATGCAGCGTGTCTTGCGCTTTCCGCGCAAACCAGAAGTACTGAGGGATTCCATGAAAGATTCGCACGATTCCAGGTTCCTTGGGGGCCGCAGCGCGGTCGCATCTGCTGTGCTGCTTGCGCTCATGACGAGCACCGCCGCCTACGGTCAATCCGCATCGGACTCGGATGAGCTCGGCACACTTGCCGAGATCCAGGTCACTGCCTCGCGCATCCAGCGCTCGGGCTTCGAGGCGCCGACGCCTACCACCATGATCGGTGCGGAGGACTTCGAGGCCAAGGCGGTCGTGCGTGTCAGCCAGGCGCTGTTCGACATCCCGGCGCTGCGTCCGACGGCCATTGCCGTGCCGTTCTCGAACTCCGCGGGCGGCGTCTACGCGAACCTGCGCAACCTCAACCCGGGCGCGCCCACTCCCAGCGGCACGCGTACCCTGGTGCTGGTGGATGGTCGGCGCGTCGTCCCGAACGTGGCCAATGGCCTCGTCGATCTCAACGCCATCCCGACGAGCCTGGTCGAGCGTGTCGAGATCGTCACCGGCGGTGCCTCGGCGGCCTGGGGTTCGGATGCTGTTGCCGGCGTCACCAATTTCATCCTGAAGAAGAAGATCGACGGTTTCGACGCCAGCCTGCAGTACGGCACTTCGGGGCACGGAGACTTCGACGAGAAGAGCGGTTCGCTCGCCTGGGGCACGAGTTATGCCCAAGGGCGTGGCGAGGTCATGCTGGCCGGCGAATTCAGCACCCTCGACGACATTGCCAGCTACGGCGACCGTTCCTGGGGCAGCCACCGCTATGGCTGGGTGAGCGGCGTCATCGACGGCCGCACCGTTACCCGCATCGCACTGCCGGGCGTCACGTCCTCGGGTGTGAATCCCGGCGGTGTGATCGTTGCCGCCAATGGCGCTCCGGTGCCGGCTACCGGCGCGGCGAGCGCGCTGCGCGGCATCCAGTTCGGTCCTGGCGGTGTGCCATTGCCTTATGCCTATGGCACCTATCTGGGCAACAACCTGATGGTCGGCGGCGATGGCGCTCGTCTGTCCACTCTGGGCAAGCTGGGCGCCCCGGTCGACCGCATGAGCGCCTATGGACGCACGACTTTCGCGTTCACCGACACTGTGAACGGCTTTGCCGAAGTGTCCTACGTGGAATCCAAGTCGGTGGTGGACACCCAGCCGACCTACCTGCCCAATGGCGACCCGGTGCTCACGATCCGCGCTGACAACGCCTTCCTGCCGGACTCGATCCGCAACACGATGACTGCCAACGGCCTGGCAAGCTTCGGCCTGTCCCGGCAACTGCCGGAGTTCGGCCAGTATGTGCTGGGCGCTTCGCGTTCTGCCGCGACCCGCGTTGCCGCGGGCCTCGATGGCAAGATCGGCGAAGGCTGGAGCTGGGATGCCTATGTGGGCTCCAGCAGCACCGACTATTACGACAAGGTGCTGAACAACACCAATGAGCCGAACTGGCGCGCCGCCATCGACAGCGTCATCGGCCCGAACGGCACGCCGATCTGCCGCATCGATTCGCTGCTGCCGGCGGACATTGCGATCACCTCCGCCGCGAACTACCAAGGTCGTGGCGCAGCACCAGGCTGCGTGGCGGCCAATCCCTTCGGCCCCGGTTCCCTGACACCGGCCGTTGTCGACTACGTGGTCGGCACCAGCTCGGCGGTTTCGACCATCAGGCAGACCTCGGCGGGCGTCAGCATCCAGGGCGAGCCGTTCTCCACCTGGGCCGGCCCCGTGTCGATCGCGAGCGGCCTCGACTATCGCCGCGACAGCGTCAACCAGACTTCCGACCCGCTGGCCAACCAGACCTCCCCGGCGTTCCAGGTGGGCGCCTGGCAGTTCTCCAACCGCAAGGCGATCAAGGGTTCCTACAATGTGAAGGAAGTGTTCGCCGAAACAGTGGTGCCGCTGGCGAAGGGCGCGACTCTCGCGCAGGAGCTGGATCTGAATGCGGCAGTGCGCTTCACCGACTACAGCACCAGCGGCAATGTCACCACCTGGAAGGGCGGCGTGACCTGGAGCCCGGTGGACTGGCTGCGCCTGCGCGCCACGCGCTCGCGTGACATCCGCGCGGCGAACCTGGTCGAGCTGTACACCACCGGCACGGCCGTGGTGGGTGGCGTGACGGACTATGGCCGTCCCGGCAACCCCACCCCGTCGGTGCCGACGACCACCATCGGCAACCCGGGTCTCAATCCCGAGAAGGCCGATACCACCACGATTGGTTTCACCTGGCGGCCGGGCTTCGCGCCGGGCCTGCAGGCTTCGGTGGACTACTGGGACATCGACCTGAAGGATGCGATCGGGTCGCTGGGTGGCCAGAACATCGTCAACGCCTGCTATGGAGCCGGCGCCTTCACGGGCAATGCGCAGCCGGCCATGTGTTCACTGATTTCGCGCGACAGCTCGGGCGTGATCAGCAACATCATGAACCAGAGCCTGAACCTCGCGTTCACCAAGACCAGCGGCGTCGACATGGAGGTGGGCTATTCCTTCAACATGAACCAGCTGTTCTCGAGCGCGTCGGGCCGCATGACCCTGCGCATGCTGGGCACTTACGTCGACAATTCGGATGAGAACAACGGCATCGTGACGGTGGATCGTGCCGGGCAGGTCGGCAATTCGCACTGGCGCCTGACGGGCAGTGCAACCTATGCCACGGGGCCGCTGACGCTCTACCTGCAGGCCCGTTACCTGGATGCCGCGAAGGTCGACAACACCTATGGCCCGAACGACATCTACGACAACAACGTGTCTTCGTACATCTACCTGAACGGTTCGGTGCAGTACACGCTGTTCGAGGGTGAGGGTCGTGGCCGGTTGCAGCTGTTCGGCAATGTCAACAACATCTTCGACAAGGCGCCGCCGATCGTGCCGTCCGCGAGCCCGATTCCTGGCCAGACTCTCCTGGCAGCGGACTACGACAGGATCGGTCGCTACTTCGCCGTGGGAGCGCGCTACAACTTCTGATGTAAACGCCCGTCCACGACCGGCCCGCATCGGCGGGCCGGATCGTCAGTCACTTCAGGGCCGGCTTTTGCCGGCCCTTTTTTGTGCGCCCGGCAGGTTCAGCCCGTGGTCATCTTGATGAGCGTTCGATCCCTGAGCGCGTAGTGGTGATAGAGGGCGGCACCGGCGTGACCGACGATCAGCATCCAGACGACGGTGGCGCCGCCTTTCTTGTGGATGAAGTCGATCGGCACTTCGAATTGCGCGTGGCTCAATCCCATCCAGCCTTCGACCACCGCCTTGAACAGCGCCGTGTCCGCGAACTTCGGTATCTCGAACAGGAAGAACCAGTTGGTGTTGGCCCCCGTGCCCATGTAGCCGGTCAGCGGCATGATGATCAGGACGGCGTACAGCGCCAAGTGTCCCCAGCGGGCTGCGCGTTGCGCCAGAGCGCTGCTGCCCGGCTCGGGGTGCGGGCTCTTGTTGGCGAGTTTCCACACGACGCGCAGCAGGACCAGCACGCCGATGCTGATTCCTATCGACAGGTGCAACTGCAGCGCAGCCATGTTCACCGGGGTTCTGGGCTCGGTGAACCACTGGCGGTAGTACACCGATATGTATGAGCCCAGGATCAGCAAGGCGGTGAGCCAGTGCAGGGTGCGCGCAATCAGGCCGTAGTTCAGGTCGGAGTTCTTCAGCATGGCGCCACTATAAGCCAATGCTGCCGGCGCCGGCCCTAGTAGACGTCGCGCCGGTAGCGCCCCGCCACGGTGAGCTCATCCAGCCTGCCGCGGCCGAAAGTGTCTTCCAGCACGGCATCGACGCCGGCGGCCATGCCTTCGAGGCTGCCGCAGACATAGATGGCCGCGCCGTCATCCACCCATGAGCGCAGCCGCTCCCGACACTCGGCCAGCCGGTGCTGCACGTAGCGCCGCTCGGGCTGGTCGCGGGAATAGACCAGATCGCAGCAGGTCAGCATGCCGCTGCGCTGCCAGCGCGCGATGTCCGCGGCATAGAAGGCGTCGTGGCGGGCGCTGCGTTCGCCGAAGATGAGCCAGCAGCGCGGATCGGCGCTGGTCTGTGATGGCAGCGCCGCGCGCGCCTTGAGCAGTGAGCGCAGCCCGGCGATGCCGGTGCCGTTGCCGATGAGGATGAGCGCGCGTCCGGCGTTGTCGGCAAGGCGGAAGCCGCGGTGCTCGCGGATGCGCGCTTCCAGTGTGTCGCCGATGGTCGCCGTTTCGAGCAGCCAGCCGGAGGCGCGGCCGGGTGAGCCATCGGCGCGGCGCGCCTGCCGCACCAGCAGTTGCAGGCTGCCATCGGCGGGAACGGAGGCGATGGAGTATTCGCGCGGCTGCGGCTCGCCGGGCACCCGCACCTGCAGCAGATCGCCGGCTTGCCAGTGGGGCAGCGCTGCGCCGCCGGCCGGCCGCAGATCGAGGTGGCAGACCTTCTCGCCGTCGCTGCCGGCATTCACATGCTCGCGGCCGGTGAGTTGCCAGCGTTCGAAAGCGGGTCCGGACCAGTCCGGCGCATCGCGCGTGCCGGCGATGTGCGCCAGCTGCTGGCGCCACAGTTCGATGGCCTTCTCGTCCGCCTTGTCGGCCTCGATGCGGTCGAACAGCGGTTGGGCGCCCGCACCGCGCAGCCACTGGTCCAGTGCGCGGCCAAAGCCGCAGTACTGGGCGTAGCTGCTGTCGCCCAGCGCCAGCACGCCGAAATGCAGCCCCTGAAACGCATCGCCGGCTTGGGTAGTCAGCATGGTGCTGCGTACGAAGGGAGCGGCGGTGTCGGGCGGATCGCCCTCGCCATAGGTGCTGACGATGAACAGCGCGCGTGCGGGACGTTGCAGCGTTTCGCGCGTCAGCGAGGCCAGCGGACACACCTGCGCCGGGACACCGGCGAGCTGCAAGGCGCGCGCGGTCTGCCAGGCCAGTTGCTCGGTGGTGCCGGTCTGGCTGGCATGCACCACCAGCAGCGGCGCGGCCGCGTCACCGGTGCTCAGCATGGATTCGGCCAGCGCGCGTTCACGGCGCAGCCGCTGCCGCTCGCGTCGCAGCGTTGCGAGGCACAGGATGGCGAACAGCAGGATGGAGACCAGGGCGGTGGCGATGCGTGCCGGCCCCAGCGAGGAGAGCCAGATCACAGCAGCATGTCACCCCAGGCGCGGCTGCGATGCTCGCTGAAGCCGGAGGGCGTGCGGCGCAGGAAGCGCGCGGCGATGTCGTGGCGATCGGCGAAAGCGCGGCCTTGCTCGATACCCATCACGGTGAGGGCGGTGGAAATGGCATCGGCGTGCCAGCACTCCTCGCTGATGACGGTGACGGAGGCCAGATCGTTGTCCACCGGTTTGCCGGTGCGCGGATCGATGGTGTGCGAATAGCGCCGGCCGTCCTGCTCGTAGCTGCGGCGATAGTCGCCGGAGGTGGCGACGGCGCGATCGCACAGCGCGATCAGCGTTTCCTCCAGCGCGGCGTTCTCCGCGGGAGGCTCCAGCGACACCCACCAGGGCTGGGCATCGGGCTTGAGGCCGCTGCCACGCAGTTCGCCGCCGATCTCCACCAGGTGCGAGACGAAGCCGGCTTCGAGCAGTCGCTGTGATACCAGGTCCACCGCAAAGCCCTTGCCGATGGCGCTCAGATCCAGTTCCAGCCCACCGGGTTGGTACGCCGAGTGGGTTGCCGGATCGAGCCGCAGGCGTTGCCAGCCGCCGCGTTCGCGCACGGCCTGCAGCTGGGCATCGGAGGGAAGGCAGAAGTCCGCATCCAGGCGTGCCCGGTCGGGACCGAAACCCCAGCGCCGCACCAGCGCGCCGGCCGTGACGTCATAGGCGCCAGCGGTTTCGGAGGAGATGCGCTGCGCGCGCAAGAGCAGGTCGAAGAGCGGGTCCGGCAGCGTGAGCTGCGTGCCGGCCGGCGCCGCATTGAATCGCGACAGGTCCGAACCGCTTTCCCAGTGGCTCATCTGCCGCACGACGAGGGCGAGTGCCTCGTCGATCGCCGTGCGCAGAATCCCTGTGGTCGAAGCGGGCGCGTGCACGCGCACCTGCCAGGTGGTGCCCATGCTCTCGCCGGTGAGGCTCAGGCACTCCCCGGCAGGAGGCAGCGCCGGCGCGCGCGCCAGCGACGTGGGAATCACCACCTGTCGCATGAGCGGCCTTAAGGGGCGAGCACCTCGAGCGTTGCGGTGTAGGCCGCGCGCTGTGCGGGAGCATCCAGGGTTCCCGCCGGCTGCTGGCTGCGTTGCGCGCCTTCGGCGCGTGCCGGGTAGTTGGCATTGAGCCAGTACATGCCCGGCTCCGGCCAGGTCACCTTGAACTTGCCGTCGTTGTCCGTGACCACCTTGATCTCGCCGAGCTGGTCGCGGTAACGGATGCCGCCGGGGATCAGCGAGACCGGCACGCCGGCCGCGGGCTTGCCGTCGAAGGTGAGGCCGAAGCTGGCCTCGTCGCCGGCCACGAGGTCATTGGGGTGCGTGTAGGCCACCAGCTCCAGCCCCGAGCCCGTGGGCTTGACCGTCGTGTCCGTGAGCTTGCCCGAAGTGACGAACACATCGATGCGCGTCTGGTTGCGGGTCACCGAGACATCGGTGGCGCCGGCGGGGATTTCCTTGCGCAGGCTGTCGATGGTGCCGCGCAGGCGCTTGGTCTGGCCGTTTTCCCTGAAGCTGGCGTTGACGCCGTCATTGAGCATGGACACGCGCCAGGTGCCAGGCTTGTTGAGCTCGATGTCGAAGGTGCTGCGGTAGCGACCGGTGGCCCTGTTCTGCGCTTCCACTTCCGTGCCGTCCGGCGCGAACACCTTGAGGTTGTCCAGACGCATGGGGAAGTGCTCGAAGTAGAACAGGTCGTTCGAGATCGCCGCGTCGATGGTGAGCCAGGCGTTGTCGCCCGAGACCACGGTGGCCGAGGGCAGCATCCAGGCGCGGTGT
>CAUJIK010000012.1 GCA_963205255.1 Pseudomonadota bacterium | reverse complement strand
CGCGCGCGCGCCAGCCGCGCCGTCGCGAGCAGATCGTCCGTGGCGGCACCCTGTTCCAGTGTGGCGCCGCCACCTTCGCCCAGCAGCGCGATGACGCGATCGGGTCGGCCCTGCTGCATCCACAACGCGGCCAGTGCGCGCCGGGCCGGAGACTCGGCCGACTCGGCGGCGGTGCTCTTCTCCAGCACTTCAGTGGCGCGTGCAATATTGCCGGAGCGCATCAGCGCATCCACCAGCAGGTATCGCAGACGGATGTTCTCGGGAGTGGCCTCGACGATCGGAGTGAGGCGATCGACGGCCTCCGCGACGCGGCCTTCCAGGAGAGCCAGGCTTGCCTGCAGCACTTCGGTGCCCAGCATGCCCGGCCAGGTCTTCGCAACGCGGTCGATCTGTTCGCGCGCGGCACTCATCTGGCCGGCGGCGAGCATCGCATCTGCGATCACCAGTTCCGTGGCAAGCCGGTCGCCAAGCGGCCAGTTCGGAGGTGCGGACTGCAGGGCGGCCCGCAGATCCGCAACGGCCTGCTCTGACGCCCCCTGCCGCAGCTTCAGACCACCGCGGGCGCGCAGGGCATCGACACGATCCGTCGAACTGGAGGCGAGGTACCGGTCCAGTTCGGCCAGCGCGCCGTCGAGATTGCCCATGGCGGCGAGATTGCCGGCGATCTGCACCGCAACCTGCCCGTTCTGCGGCCGCTGCTGCTGCGCCGCCCGCAGCAATGCGAGGGATTCGGCCGTGGCGCCCTGGGCGCTCAGCACACTGGCACGCAGCAAGGTGTGTTCGGGTTCCGCCAGACCGTCCTGCGCGGCTTCAAGCGCGCGCTGCGCCTCATCGACCCTTCCCAGCGCCAGCGCCACCCGCACCTTGAGCACCTGTGCATCCGGGCTCAGCTGCGCCTTGTCGATCGCCGCCAGCTCATCGCCGGCGGCGCGCGCATCGCCCTCTTCCAGCGCAATGCGGGCCAGTACCTCGCGGGCACCGGGCAGGTCAGCCTGCCTGGCCAGCGCATTCTTCAGCAGGATGCGCGCTTCGCCCGATTTGCCGGCTTCGATCAGCGCTTGCGCTTCGTTCACGGCCGTTGCCGGATCGACGCCGCGGCCGCATCCGGTCAGTGCCAGTGCCACCAGTATCGTGGCCAGAAGCGGGCGTGCCCCCGGGATCACGCCACTCCTCCGGCGCTTTCGCTGCCCTGCGCATCGCGCCGCTCCGCCGGTGCCAGATCATGGCGCGCCAGCAGATCGTACAGCGTCGGGCGGGAAACGCCGAGCATCTCCGCCGCGCGCGAGATATTGCCGCCCGCCGCCGTCATCGCCCGTCCCACGGCATCGCGCTCGGCGCGGTTGCGCACTTCCTTGAGGTTCAGCGGCAAGCCAACGCTGCTGCCGGAGGCCAGGCCCAGATCCGCCGCCGACACCATCACATCATCTCCCAGCAGGCAGGCAACCTTCACCTTGTTCTCGAGCTCGCGCACATTGCCCGGCCAGTTGTGCGCCGTGAGCACATGGATGGCATCATCGGTGAATCCGCGACGGCTTTTGCCCTGCGCTCGCGCATGGCGAGAGAGCGTGGCCTGGGCGATGGCGAGGATGTCACCGGGACGGTCGCGCAGCGGCGGCACGCTCACCGTGACTTCGCCGAGACGGTAGAAAAGGTCCTGGCGGAAACGCTGCTCCGCGATCAACGCTTCCAGGTTCTGGTTGGTGGCGGCGACGATGCGCACATCCACCGGTATCTCGTGGCGACCGCCCACCCGCTCGATCACCTTGTTCTGCAGGAAGCGCAGCAGCTTGGCCTGCAGAGGCAGCGGCATGTCGCCGATCTCGTCGAGGAACAGCGTGCCGCCGTCAGCGTATTCGACCTTGCCGGGCGTGGTCTTCGCGGCGCCGGTGAAGGCACCCTTCTCGTAACCGAACAGCTCGGCTTCGAGCAATTGCTCGGGAATGGCGGCACAGTTGATCGCCATGAAGCGCTTGCCCGCGCGGCCGCTGAGGTTGTGGATGGCACGTGCCAGCAGTTCCTTGCCGGTGCCACTCTCTCCGAGAACGAGCACAGCCACTTGCGCTGGCGCCACCTTCTCTATCACGCGGCAGACATTCTGCATGGCACGGTCGACAGCGATAATGCCTTCGAAGCTCTCGGGCACGAAGCGGTCGCGCAGCCGGCCCACCTCCTGCTCCAGGAGAGCAATGTGGAACGCCCGGCTCACCAGCAGGCGCAGCACGTCGGCATCGACGGGCTTCTCGTAGAAATCCCAGGCGCCCGCGGCCACCGCCTTCACGGCACTGTCACGATCATGGTTGCCGGTGACGACGATCACCTTGGTGGCCGGCGCCAGCTCCAGGATCTGCGCCAGTGTGGCAAACCCCTCGGCCGTGCCCTCGGCATCCGGGGGCAGCCCCAGGTCCTGCAACACCACCTGCGGCTCATGCAGGCGCAGCGCGGCGATGGCCTGCTGGCGGTTCTCGGCGAAGAAAACTTCCAGCCCTTCGAAACTCCACTTCAGCTGGGCGCGCAGCGCCGCATCGTCCTCGACGATGAGCAGCCGCTGGGTGTTCTTTTCAGTCTGTGTCATCGCTTCCTCAGCCTGCCTTGCGGTCCATCGACAGGATGGACTGGTCGGCAAAAATCATCGTGAACCGCGTGCCGCGCCCGGGCTCGGACTGCACCTCCACCTCCCCGCCCAGCGACCGCAGGTACTCGCGGATCTGGAAGGCGCCAACGCCCATGCCGCGCGAACCCTTGGTGGTGTCGAAGGGGCGGAACAGCCTCTCGCGCAGGAATCTCGCGTCCATGCCACTGCCGGTATCCACCACGGCCAGCAGCGGCCGCTGACCGCGCCGGCCCACCTCGATGCGGATCTCGCCGCCGGCAGGCGTGGCATCCTGCGCATTGCGGATGGCGTGCTCGATGACGGCGGTCAGGTGCTCCATGTCGGCGAACACACTGGGCCGTTCCTCGGCAACAACCTGTGGCACCGGCGCATTGCCACTGCAGCGCAACGCTGCGCGCTCCGCGCAGCTGGCAAGATCCAGCGTCTGCAGCGTGCCCCCCTCGCGACCACTGGCCAGCTGCGAGATCAGCTTGGTCATGCGCGCCGCGGCAGCCGCCACGGTGCGGAAGGCGTCTTCGACGAACTCCGGATTGCGGCGATGACGCTCGGCGTTCTGGGAAATCAGGCGCAGCTGGGCCGCGATATTCTTGAGGTCGTGCATGACGAAGGCCGTCATGCGGTTGTAGGTCTCGAATTGATGCGCCTCGGCCAGACGCGCATCCACATCCAGCTGCGCCAGGTGCGCAGCCACATGGCGGCCGGCGACTTTCAGCAGGTCACGATCCTCGAAATCAAGCTGCCCCTGCCGGGGCGCGCGGTGCAACACGATCCAGCCATACAGCTGGTCGATATGCAGCAACGGCACCAGCAACGCATCGGCAGGCATACCCAGGGGCTGCGGATCGATGCACAGATTGCCGTAGAGATCCGGTTTGCGCGCCAGCTCAGCCAGATCCACCAGCCAGCCCGTGCGCAGCATGTAGACTGGCAGCGGCTCGTTCACTGACAGCGAGGGTGAGCTCTCGCCCTGCCCCGGCCAGTCGGCGGCGCGCACATAGCGCTCCCCATCGGGCTCGCGCCGCCACAGGCTGCCGCTGGGACTGCCGATGATCTGCGCCAGCGCGCGGATGGCCCGTTGCGGAACGTCTGTGTCCGGTGCAGGTTCCGACAGCGTGCGGGTGAAGCGCATCCATTCGACGCGATAGTCGTAACGGTGCGGATAGAAATGGGCGCTGATGAGCACCTTGAGGCGCTTGAAGAGCCCGCCGGAGAAAAGCGACAGCCCCAGGGCCAGCGCCGCCATCAATGCAAAGCCCACGCTCGCCACCGGATGCCACTGACCGGCATAGCGCAGCATCAGCCAGCCCGCCAGCGCCATCAGCACCAGATACCCGCCCACCAGCAGGATTGATCCGACGTAAAACGCCACATGGCGCGACACGGACAAGCCCAGCTGCCATTCAGGCATGCGGCGCGCGCCGCGAACCATGGCCAGCGCGCACAGCCCGTGAATGAGCGCGCGCACCGGCTTCAGCACTTCGGGGATCGTGCCGACCAGCAGAGCCTCGGCACAGATCATCAGTTCAGCCACGAGCACGCCGCCCACACCCAGCCCCAGCCAGCGCATGGCCGACAGGGCGCCGGCATGGGTATTGCGGTGGATCTGTTCCAGCGCGAACAGGCCGAAGGCACACAGCGCCAGACCCAGCATCGACAGCACGGCCAGCGACGGCGCGGGAAGGGCCGGCACGCGCGCGGCGGCGAGCATCCAGCCCAGGGCGATGACCAGTGTCAACGCCCCCGCGCCTTCCAGACCCAGCAGCAGGAGGTGCGGCTGCCCCTGTGCTCTGGCATAGGGAGCCAGCTGCCAGATCCACACCCCCACCAGCGCATAGGAAAGGAGCCTGGAAAGGGCCGCGTCGATCAGGCCATTGCTCACCACGGCCCACCCGGCCACTGCCCACAGCACGGTGAACAGTGCCGCGATGCGCAGCCGCAACCGCGGCAGGCCCATGGCCATGGCCCCGGGACGCAGGCTCACCGCGAGGGCGATGAAGGCCAGCCCGCAGAACGCAAAGGCGAAATCTGTAAAGCCGACAGACATAATGTGTCGGAATTCTATACAGACTAGTGTCGCAATGCCTTACACAATTGTAGAACTGTGAGCGACATCACGCACTCTCACCAGCTGCGCACGAATCTGCGGAACTGGTTTTTGCCACGCCAGGCGCTCCAGCCGGACCTCAGGAAACCTATCTCCGGCGCGAGCTGCGCAACGCGCACATAGCGCCAGTAGTCATCGATGAAGCTTTCCTCCAGGTAGCGCCGACAGCCGTCGGAGTCCAGCACGGCGCGGTCCGCGGCGCGCGCGGCGAGGAAGACGGCCGCGACCTGCAGCAGCGAGCGGGCCTGTTCGGGACTTACGCCGGCCACCACCTGTTCGGCCAGCAGCGGCTCGAGGCTTTGCGGCGACTGGCCACTCATGCCCAGATAGCTGACCAGCGCCATATAGAAGCTGCCCAGCGGCGTGAGATGCACCTCGTCCGCCATCACCTGGTCGATGGACTCGCGCGGCGTCGCCGCCGACACACCCGGCAGCGCCGCACCCGCGGCCAGATGCCCGATGAGGTGGACCAGCGCGAGGCTCGCGGGAATGGTGACGATGCGATCATCCCCGCCCTCGCCGGCCCGCTGCGCATTGATCCGCGTGACCACGCATTGCCATACATGCGCCGCAGCCGTTTCATAGGCGATCCAGCGCGAGGGATCATTGCGGTCATCGATCGACAGCCAGGGAACGTAGAAGTACGTGACACCGCGCGGATTGCCGGCGCGCAGCACATCGGACCACTCGCGCAGATGGCGCGGCGTGTCGTTCCACATCAAGTTGCCCAGCAGTGTGTGCTGCTCGGTGATCAGCAGCGCGTCGTGAGATCCTGCCGGAAGCCGGGCCGGACTGCGCTGTCGAATGGAGGAGCCGAAGATATGGAGGCGCTCCCAGCTCAGTGGCCTGCCGGCACGCTCCGCCAAAGCCTCGATCTGATCGGGAAAGGGCTGGTCCACGAGGCTGTGCCCGGAGATGAACAGCCGTTGCAGCGCAGGCGGATCGGCAACCGGGGCTTCCGGCGCCAGAGCGGCACGCAGCGGCTCACGGGTGAGAAGCGCTTCGGCAGGTGGCCGCGTGTTCATTTCGCCGCAACCGGCAAGACCCAGCAGCGCGAGCCAGCTGAAGCCGCGCATGCCGAAGGCCGCATTATGGACAGACCGCATGCCGCGCACGTCGGAAAGGCTTACAGCCGCAAGGCAGGGGCGGGCATACGACAAACATAGTGCAATGATATCCCTCGGATTTCATGAATGGCCCGGAGTTTGCTTGATTCGCCTCAACTCAATCATGAGTCGATGAGGATAAGTCGAATGTTCAAGCGCATCATCCAGATCAGCACCACGGCGGCGGCCATGCTCGCCGCCAGCACGGCTTCCGCCATTGTCATTACCGCCAGCAACAGCTGGAACGGCCAGGGTTCGGTATTCGCGGACGGCGTGACCATCTCCGCCTGCAACAATGCGGGCAGCGGCACCTGCTCCAGCAATGGCCTGATCGGCACCAAGAATATCCCGGGCGTGGGTGTCGGCGCTGGCGTGCAGGGGCAGGGCAACAACGAGATCGACTGGTACGGCAACGGCAACTCCAACGCGAACAGCAGCGAGATGCTGCGCTTCTCCTTCAACGCCGCGAGCGTGATCGACTCGCTGCAGCTGGGCCTGCTGTTCGATGGTCCGGAATACACCGACTTCCAGGAGACGGCGCGCTTTCGTGTGTCCTTCGCGGACGGGAGCCTCGGCAACTACACGCTCGCGGCACTGTATCCGGGGAACAGCAGCTGGAATGGTGCCGGCAGCTGGTCCAGCAGCGGACTGGTCGACGGCGGTGCCGGCCTGTGGACCGCGGCGAATCCCTTCGGAGACCGAGGCGTATTGCAGATCGACATGTTCGCGGCCGCCGGCACCTGCGGGACGCAGAGCCGCTGCAATGACCAGTCCGACTATGTCTTCCGCTCCCTCAGCGCAACGGCGGTGCCGGAGCCGGCCACGCTAGCCATGCTGGGCGCGGGACTGCTGGGCATGGCCTGGGCTTCCCGCCGTCGGCGTTCTTTACAGTCGGCGGCCTGAGAGCGGCAACAGATTTTCGTAACTCATTGATGGAAAAAGCAACTTGTGTGATGGCACGCAAGTTGCTTAACATTGGACAGATTGTACTTCGTTTTAGTATTTCTCAGAGAGAGACGACAATGCGACTGATCAAGACCGCGACCCTCGCCGCGCTGCTGATGGGCGCCGCCGGCTTCGCCTCGGCAAACGTGATCACCTCTGATCACAACGCACACGCCACCCATGATCTGAACCACATCCTGTCGTCCTACTCCAACCCCTTCCAGGGTCAGGGTGTGCTGCAGATCGGCAACCTGGTCGTGCGCTGGGACAACAATGGCCGCTGGATCCGCGTGAGGCCGCGCCAGACGCCGGTCCCGGAACCGACCACGCTGGCCCTGCTGGGTGCAGGTCTTCTGGGCATGGGCCTGATGGCCCGCCGGCGCAAGACTGCGGTCTGACCGAAGACTCTATATAGTCGCTCAAGTTGAGGCCCGGCGTCTCTGACGTCGGGCCTTTTCATTTGTACTCATGCCGGCCAGCCAAAAGCCGTACACACCCAGTCGCCGACCAGCAGGCAACGCCCTGCCAGCGTGACGTCGGCGCTGCTCACCTCCACAGCACATGAGGCATCGTCCCGCGGCAGTTCATCCAGCCGCGCCTGCGCTTGCCCGAACTCCAGAAAGCGCTCCGTCACACCGTACTGGCATTTGTAGAAGGATTCCTTGGCGCTGAAGACGATGCTGGCCAGCAGGCGCTGCGCTCCGGCCGGCTGCGCCTGCAGCCACTGCTGTTCGGTGGGCGTGAGGATGCGCGGCCACAGTTCTGGCTCCACGGCACCGGCACGCTCCACATCCACACCCAGCGAACGCAGAACGCCAGTGCGCGCCACCACGGCTGTGCTGAAGCCGCGGCAATGGGAGATGCTGCCGATGATGCCCGGCGGCCATTCGGGGCGGCGATCCGGTCGCGCCAGCAGCGGCACGGGCGCAACGCCCAGGCGCCGCAGCGCCTCATGGGCGCACTGCCGTCCGGCTGCGAATTCCAGCACGCGCTTGCGCGCCCATCGCTGCTGCCCACCGCGCTCGGCGTTGAACAGGACCTGCGGATCACCCTCGCCCAGCAGTTCGGCGGCCGCCACCGGCTGCGCGAACAACGCTTCGATGCGCGGTGATCCCCTGGCACTCATGGCAAGCGCCGCACCAGGCTCGTTCACGCCAGGGGAAGCTGCAGCGCGGCGATGATGTCCGCGGGTGCCTGCACCAGTTCGATCAGCACGCCCTCTCCTCCCAGCGGGAATGCCTCGTTGCCCTTGGGATGAATGAAACACACATCGTGGCCGGCCGCGCCCTTGCGGATTCCGCCCGGCGCGAAGCGCAGACCCTGCGCCTCAAGCCATGCCACTGCACGCGGCAGGTCATCGACCCACAGGCCGACATGGTTCAGCGCTGGCACATGCACGGCTGGCTTGGCCGCAGCATCCAGCGGCTGCATCAAATCGACTTCGACGGCATGCGCGCCGTGCCCCAGCGTGCAGATGTCCTCATCGACATTCTCGCGCTCGCTGACGAAGCGGCCCGCGATGTCGAGGCCGAGCAGATCCACCCACAGTCGTGTGAGGCGCGATTTGTCTTCGCCACCGATGGCGATCTGCTGAATGCCGAGGATGCGGAACGGCCGGGTGCTCATCAGCTCTTGTCCTCGAAGAAGGCCGCCAGCAACAGACGCGCAGCGGCCGGTGGCGGCAACTGCCCCGACTCGACGCGGCCCAGGATATCCGGCAACCGCGCGCTGACCCGGGTGTCGCCGTCGAAGCGAATCGACAACCCTTCACGCACCGCTTCGCCCATCCACGCCACATTCTGCTCACGGCGCAGACGCTCGCGCTCGCCGCTGTCGCGCTGAGCTTGCGCACGCACTTCGATTGCCGACCACAATGCCGCGATGCCTTCACCGGTGAGCGCGCTCACCTCATGCGCCGGACCACGATGACCAAGGCCTGCGCCCAGCTGAAAGGCTGCGCGCCGCGCGGCCGCGGGATCGAGATCCGCCTTGTTCACCGCCACCAGATCCGCGATCTCCATCACGCCGCGCTTGATGGCCTGCAGGTCATCGCCCGCATTGGGAAGTTGCAACAGCAGCAACAGATCCGTCATCGCCGCGACGGTGGTTTCCGACTGGCCGACGCCCACGGTTTCCACCAGCAGCAGGTCGTAACCGGCCGCCTCGCACAGCAGCATGGCTTCGCGTGTACGACCCGCCACGCCCCCCAGTACACCTGAGGACGGAGTGGGCCGGATGAAAGCGGCTTCGTGCACAGCCAGGCGCTCCATGCGCGTCTTGTCGCCGAGGATGGAACCGCCGGAAACGCCGGAAGAGGGATCGATGGCGAGCACCGCCACGCGGCGCCCATGCTCGATGGCCACAAGGCCGAAGGCCTCGATGAAGGTGGATTTGCCCACGCCCGGCACGCCGGAGATGCCCAGCCGCAGCGCGCCGCCGCTGTGCGGCAGCGCCTGCGTCAGCAGCTGGTCCGCCTGGGCAAGATCGGCCGGCTGCGTCGATTCCACCAGCGTGATCGCGCGCGCCAGCGCGCGCCGCTCTCCGCGCAGCAGCGCGGCCAGCAGTGGATGTTCAACCATGATGCGCGCCGCCGCGCCGCAAACGCTCCATGGCATCGAGCACGCCCGCGGCGCTGTGGGTGATGGGCGTACCTGGCCCATAGATGCCGGACACACCGGCGGCCAGCAACACCTCGTGATCGGCCGGCGGAATGATGCCGCCGACGAACACCGCGATGTCCGTCGCGCCCTGCGCGCGCAGCGCCTGGATGATCGCCGGCACCAGCGTCTTGTGGCCGGCGGCCAGCGAGCTCACGCCCACGGCATGCACATCGTTCTCGATAGCCTGGCGGGCACATTCCTCGGGAGTCTGGAACAGCGGCCCGAGGTCTATGTCGAAACCCAGGTCGGCAAAGGCCGTGGCCACCACCTTGATGCCGCGGTCGTGCCCGTCCTGGCCCAGTTTCGCCATCAGCACGCGCGGCCGGCGCCCTTCACGCGCCGCGAACTGCAGCACGCGCTGTTTCAGCGGCTCCCAGTCCGCCGCATCGGCATAGGCCGCGCCATAGACACCACTCACTTTCTGCATCTGCGCACGATGACGGCCCCAGACTTTCTCCAGCGCATCGCTGACCTCGCCCACCGTGGCGCGGGCACGCATCGCGACCACCGCCAGCACCAGCAGGTTACCCTCGCCCGAACGGGCGGCCTGCGTCAACGCCTCCAGAGCCGCTGCCACCGCGGTCGCATCGCGCGCGGCACGCACCTTGTGCAGCCGCTCGACCTGCTGCTCGCGCACGCGGGCATTGTCGACCTCGCGTGTCTCGAGCTGCTCGGCCACGGGCGGCGGATATTTGTTCACGCCGACAATGACATCCTCGCCGGCATCGATGCGCGCCTGCTTGGCCGCCGCGCTGGCCTCGATGCGCAGTTTCGCCCAGCCGCTTTCCACCGCGCGGATCATGCCGCCCTGGGCGTCGACCTCCTCGATGATCTTCCATGCGGCATCGGCCATGTCCTGCGTCAGGCGCTCCATCAGGTAGCTGCCCGCCCAGGGGTCGACCACCGAGGTGATATGCGTTTCTTCCTGGATGATGAGCTGGGTGTTGCGCGCGATGCGGGCGCTGAACTCGGTGGGCAGCGCGATGGCCTCGTCCAGTGCATTGGTGTGCAGGCTCTGCGTGCCACCGAACACTGCCGCCATCGCCTCGATGGTGGTGCGCACCACGTTGTTCCACGGATCCTGCGCGGTGAGCGTCCAGCCGGAGGTCTGGCTGTGCGTGCGCAGCATCAGGCTGCGCGGATTCGTTGCCCCGGCCTGCTTCATGATGCGTGACCACAGCAGCCGCGCCGCGCGCATCTTGGCGATCTCGAGGTAGAAGTTCATGCCCACTGCCCAGAAGAAGGACAGCCGGCCGGCGAAGGCATCGATGTCGAGCCCCTTCGCCAGCGCCGCCTTCACGTACTCGCGCCCGTTGGCGAGCGTGAAGGCCAGCTCCAGTGCCTGGTTCGCGCCCGCCTCCTGCATGTGGTAGCCGGAGATGGAGATGGGATTGAAGCGCGGCAAATGCCGTGCGCAGTATTCGATCACGTCGCCGACGATGCGCATCGACGGTGCCGGCGGATAGATGTAGGTGTTCCGGACCATGAACTCCTTGAGGATGTCGTTCTGTATGGTTCCGGAAAGACGCGCCGGGTCCGCGCCCTGCTCCTCGGCAGCCACGAGGTAGGCGGCCATCACCGGCAGCACGGCGCCGATCATGGTCATCGACACCGAGACTTCGCCCAGCGCAATGCCGTCGAACAGGATCTTCATGTCCTCGACGGTATCGACGGCGACGCCGGTCTTGCCCACATCACCGACCACGCGCGGATGATCGCTGTCGTAACCGCGGTGTGTGGGCAGATCGAAAGCGACGCTGATGCCCTGGCCGCCGCCGGCCAGCGTCTTGCGGTAGAAGTCGTTGGATTCCTCGGCAGTGGAGAAGCCGGCGTACTGGCGGATGGTCCAGGGGCGCACGGCATACATGGTGGCCTGCGGGCCACGCACGAAAGGCTCGAAGCCCGGCAGCGTGTTGGTGTGCGGCAAGCCGGCGATGTCCGCGGCCGTATAAAGCGGCTGCAGGGTCAGCCCCTCCGGCGTATGCCAGGTCAGCCCGTCGAGCCCCCGGTCGCCAGCGGACTTCTCCGCCGCCTTGCGCCAGGCGGCAAGAGCGATCTCATCCTCGGGCCGCCCGTCCTTCATCGTGCACCCTCAGCCGCCGCGCGCCGCATAGTTGGCCTGCACCCACTGGCGGTAGTCGTTGTTCTGGATGGCACGCCACCAGGGCTCGTTTGCCAGATACCACTGCACGGTCTGCGCCAGCGCCTGCTCGAAGCGGAAAGCCGGTTCGAAGCCCAGCGCGGCCTCTATCTTGCGCGGATCGATGGCATAGCGCCGGTCGTGGCCGGGCCGGTCGGTAACATGGGTCTTGAGGTCCGCGCAACTGGCGCCGCGCGCTGCCGGGCTATTCGGGAAGCGCTCGCCCAATCTGCCGTCGGAAGCGAATGCCGCATCCACCGTCTTGACGATGGTGTCGATCACCGCGATGTTCGGCAGCTCGCAACGGCCGCCGATGTTGTAGGTCTCGCCGGGCTTGCCATGCTCGAGCACCGCCTCGATACCGCGGCAGTGGTCCTCCACGAACAGCCAGTCGCGCACGTTCATGCCATCGCCGTAGATGGGCAGCGGCCCGCCCTCCAGACAGCGGATCACGAACAGCGGAATGAGCTTCTCCGGGAACTGGTAGGGACCGTAGTTGTTGGAGCAGTTGGTCAGCGTCGTGGTGAGGCCATAGGTGTGCTGATAGGCACGCACCAGCATGTCGGAGCCGGCCTTGCTGGCCGAGTAGGGCGAGTTGGGCGCATAGGGCGTGGTCTCGGTGAACGCAGGGTCGGTGGGCGAGAGCGAGCCGAATACCTCATCCGTCGAGACATGATGGAAGCGATGCGAGGCGCGCCGGCGCTCGCCCAGCCAAGCCTTGCGCGCCGCCTTCAGCAGCGAGTGCGTGCCGACGACATTGGTTTCGACGAAGGCATCCGGCCCGAGGATGGAGCGGTCCACATGCGATTCGGCCGCGAAATGCACCAGTGTGTCGATATCGTGCTTCACCAGCAGCTCGTGCACCAGATCACTGTCGCAGATGTCACCACGCACGAAATGCCTCAGCTTGCCGTCGAGCACATCCTGGATGCTGGCGAGGTTGCCGGCATAGGTGAGCGCATCGAGCACCACCAGATGGTCGCCGGGATGGGTGGCGACATGGTGGCGGACATAGTTGGCGCCGATGAAGCCGGCGCCACCGGTGACGAGCAGATTAGCCATTAATTTCCTTCAGTTCAGCGAGCATCCGGCGCAGCGAGCTACGCCAGTGTGCGGGCACCAACTCCATTTCGCGCCACGTCTGTGTGCAGTCCAGCAGGCTGTAGCCGGGACGACGCGCGGGAGTGGGATAGTCCTGCGTCTGGATGGGCACGATGTCGACCGGACGCTGCAGCAGCCCGGCGGCCACGCCCTCCTCGCAGATCGCCACCGCGAAGTCATACCAGGAGGCTGCACCGGCATCGCGCCAGTGATGCAGGCCGTGCAGGGCAGGTTTGCCGGCAGCACACCAAAGCGCTTCGGCCAGACCACGCGCCGATGTCGGCGCGCCCACCTGATCCGCAACCACCCGCACGACGGGATGTGAGGCCATCAGGCGCAGCATGGTCTTGACGAAGTTGCCGCCGAAGACCGAATACACCCACGAAGTGCGCAGCACCAGGCCCTGCGCGCCCAGCTGCAGCACGGGCGCTTCACCGGCCAGCTTGGTGCGGCCGTAGACTGACAACGGGTGTGGCGAATCTTCCGTGCGCCACGGATGACCCTGGTTGCCATCGAAGACGAAGTCGGTAGACACATGCAGCAGGCGCGCACCGGCGCGCGCTGCGGCTGCGGCCAGATGAGCCGGACCCTGCGCATTCACGCGCTCCGCGGCCGCCACATCGCTTTCGGCCTTGTCCACCGCCGTGTAGGCCGCGGCATTGATGATGAGCTGCGGCTTCTCCCGCGCCACGATGGCGGACACGACGGAGGCATCGCCGATGTCGCATTCACCGCTGGTGAACGCGGCAAGATCGAATCCGGACGGCACCGAGCGCGCGAGCTCGCGGCCCAGCTGCCCGCCGGCGCCTGTGAGCATCACCTTCAAGCAAACACCTCGGCTTCCGTCAGCGGCTTGCCCAGAAGATCCTTGGGCGAGAGCAGTGTCTGCACGCCCGGCACCAGCGGCCAGCGGATGCCGACCTCGGGATCATTCCAGGCCAGCGTGCGTTCCGAGCCCGGGTCGTAGAAATCGGTGCACTTGTAAAGGAACTCGGCGCGCTCGCTGGTCACGTAGAAGCCATGCGCGAATCCTTCCGGAACCCACAGCATGCGCTTGTTCTGCGCCGACAGCGTCACGCCCACCCACTTGCCGAAGGCGGGCGAGCTGCGACGCATGTCGACCGCCACATCGAACACTTCGCCGGTCACCACGCGCACCAGCTTTCCCTGGGTCTGGCTCATCTGGTAGTGCAGACCGCGCAGCGTGCCCTGGCCTGAAAGGCTGTGGTTGTCCTGCACGAAGCTCATCGGCAGGCCCGCGTCGGCAAAGGCCTTCTGGTTCCAGCTTTCGAGAAAAAACCCGCGCTCGTCGCCAAACACGCGCGGCTCGATGATCACGACACCGGCCAGTTCCGTGGGAATGATGTTCATGGCGCCTCGTGCCGGAGCACGTCGAGCAGGTACTGTCCGTAACCGCTTTTCACCAGCGGCTGCGCCAGCTTCTCCAGCTGCTCGCTGCTGATGAAACCCCTGCGCCAGGCAATCTCCTCCGGGCAGCACACCTTGGTACCCTGCCGGTCCTCGATGACGCGCACATAATTGCCCGCATCGATCAGCGACTGGTGCGTTCCGGTGTCCAGCCACGCAAAGCCGCGACCCAGGCGTTCCACTTCGAGATCGCCGCGCTGGAGATAAGCGCGGTTGACATCGGTGATTTCCAGCTCACCGCGCGGCGAGGGCTTGATGGACTTTGCGATGTCGACCACATCGCGATCATAGAAATACAGACCGGTGACGGCGAAGTTCGACTTCGGCTCTTTGGGTTTCTCGACGATGTCGAGGGGTTTGCCATCGGCACCGAAACTCACCACGCCGTAACGCTCCGGATCGCGCACGTAATAGCCGAACACGGTTGCGCCGGCTTGCCGGGAATCCGCGCGCTGCAGGATCTCGCCAAAGCCGCGGCCGTAGAAGATGTTGTCGCCCAGCACCAGCGCGGAGGGATGATTGCCCACATGCTTCTCGCCGATGAGGAAGGCCTGCGCAAGGCCGTCCGGTCGCGGCTGCTGCGCGTAGGTGATGGAAAGGCCCCAGGCCGCGCCATCACCCAGCGCCGCCTGGAACAGGTCGGCATCATGGGGCGTAGTGATGATCAGGATGTCGCGGATGCCGGCCAGCATCAGCACCGACAGCGGGTAGTAGATCATCGGCTTGTCGTAAACCGGCAGCAGCTGCTTGCTGATGCGCACCGTCAGCGGATGCAGGCGCGTGCCGGATCCGCCGGCGAGGATGATGCCCTTTCTGGTCACGTATTGGTTCCTTCGCGTCCGTAGGCATCCTCGAAGCGCACGATGTCGTCCTCGCCCAGGTAGCTGCCCGACTGCACCTCGATCATGTGCAACGGGATCTTGCCGGGGTTCTCGATGCGGTGCTTCGCGCCGATGGGAATGTAGGTGGACTGGTTCTCTTCCAGCAGAAAGACCTCGTCGCCGCGCGTGATGCGCGCGGTGCCGGAAACGACGATCCAGTGCTCGGCCCGGTGATGATGCAGCTGCAGCGACAGCGTGGCGCCGGGCTTGACCATCAGGCGCTTGACCTGGAAGCGCTCACCGGCATCAATGCTGTCGTAGCTGCCCCAGGGGCGCAGCACCTCCCGGTGCAGCAAATGCTCGCTGCGGCCCTGGCTCTTGATGCGCGCCACCAGCGTCTTCACATCCTGCGCCTGCTCCATGGGAGCAACCAGCACCGCATCCTTGGTCTCGACCACCACGTGGTTGCGCAGGCCGATGGCAGCCACCAGCCGGCTCTCCGCATGGATGTAAGAACCCGCGCAGTCCTCGACCAGCACATCGCCATGGGTCACATTGCCCGCGGCGTCGGCGGGCAGTGCGGCACGCAGCGACGACCACGAGCCCACATCGCTCCACTCCACCTCCAGCGGCACCACCGCCGCGGCGTCGGTCTTCTCCATCACCGCGTAGTCGATCGACTCGCCGCGGCAGGCGAGGAATGCCTGTTCGTCCACGCGCGTGAAGTCCAGATCACGGCGCGCGGTTGCGAAGGCGGCGACGCAGGCTGCGGCGATGTCCGGCGCGTATTTGCGCAATTCCTCGAGATAGCGCGAAGCGCGGAACAGGAACATGCCGCTGTTCCACAGGTACTCGCCACTGTCGAGGAAAGCGGCAGCGCGCTGCGCGTCGGGCTTCTCGACGAAGGCCGCGATGGCGTGCACGCCGGTGACATCCGCCAGCGGGACACCACGACGGATGTACCCATAGCCTGTTTCCGGCGTATCGGGCAGCACGCCGAAGGTGACCAGCCGCCCAGACTCTGCGGCAGGCAGCGCAGCCTTCACCGCGGCGCAGAACCCGGCGGCATCGCCCACCACATGATCCGCGGGCAGCACCAGCAACAGCGGATCCCCGGCACCCGCACGCGCCGCCAGCGCCGCCAGCGCGATGGCCGGCGCCGTATTGCGCCCCGCCGGCTCCAGCAGGATGGCCTGGGGAACCTGCCCGATGGCGCGCAGCTGCTCGGCCACGAGGAAACGATGGGCCTCGTTGCAGACCGCCAGCGGCGCGGCTGTTTCAAGGCCCGCGAGGCGCCGCACGGTGGCCTGGAGCATGGTGTCGTTGCCCACCAGGGGCAGCAGCTGCTTGGGATACAGCTCGCGCGACAGCGGCCAGAGCCGCGTGCCGGAGCCGCCGGAAAGAATGACTGGAATCAGCATGTGGAACCCGGAACCTGCGACAAGCCTGAAGTCGGAAACGCCGCATGATAAAGGCAGCCTCTGCAATCCGGTGGGACACGGGTATCAGTAGACCCGCCCTGTGCGGCATGGCACTCGCATTCCAACGCACCCCCCTTGATTTGACGTAATTGGTGATATCGCGCGTTATGTGACATAGTTTCGCTCTTATGTCGGGAGTAGCCGACAAATTGCAGTAGGCTGCCGGATGTCGCGAAAATGCGTATCCGAGAATCGGCCGGAGTCTGCATGTTCACTTGGGGAGCACACAAAAACCTGCTGGTCGCAGCGCTTGCCGGCAGCGTGCTCACGGGGTGTCTGGGCGGAGAGCCGACTTCTGAGGGGCATGAGTCGCCCAGCGACCAGAACCCGCCATCCACGTCGGTAACACCCCCTTCCACCAGCAATTCACCGCCGGTGATCGAAGGCACGCCGCCGACCTCCGTGACCGTCGGCACGTCTTATCTGTTCCAGCCGATCGCGCGGGATGCCGAGGGCGACGCACTGCAATTCAGCGTCAGCGGCTTGCCGGCCTGGGCCCGGTTCGATGCCGACCGCGGTGAAATTTCCGGTTCGCCCGGGGACGTGGACGCCGGTATCACCGCCGACATCCAGATTTCCGTCAGCGATGGCAAGGCCGCGGCGTCTCTGCCGGTCTTCCATATCACCGTGGAACCGCGACCGCAGCCTCCCATGGAACCACTGCCGGCCAACCGCCCGCCCACCATCTCCGGCACACCTTCAAGTGCTGTACAGGCAACCCAGGCCTACTGGTTCAGGCCCCAAGGCAGTGACCCCGACGGCACATCGCTGCGCTTCTCCATCCAGAACAAGCCCACCTGGGCTTCGTTCAGCACGGCAGACGGCACGCTCACCGGCACACCCGGCGCCCAGCAGGTCGCGCGTTATCGCAACATCATCATTACCGTCTCGGATGGGCAGCTGACGGCTTCGCTGCCCGCGTTCTCCATCGAAGTCACGCCGCCACCGAATCGCGCTCCGGTGATCAGCGGAACACCGCCGGCTGCGCAGGTCGGTGTTGCCTACATTTTCCGTCCCACCGCGCACGACGATGACGGCGACACACTGCGCTTCTCCGCCACCGGGCTGCCGGGCTGGTTGCAGGTGGAAGAAAGCACCGGTGCACTCACCGGCATGCCCGTGCAGGGCAATGTCGGCACCCAATCCAATATCCGGTTGACGGTGACCGATGGCCGGACTTCGGCGACGCTGGGGCCATTCTCCATCATCGTGAATGCAGCACCCAACTCAGCGCCGACTATTGCCGGCACGCCCTCCACCGGCGTGACAGTCAACCGCGAGTACCACTTCCAGCCCAGCGGTCATGATGCCGATGGACAGACGCTGACCTACAGCATCACCAACCGGCCCTCGTGGGCAAGCTTTGATTCCGCCACGGGCACGCTGTCCGGCACTCCCGGCTTCGAGCATGCAGGCGCCTACTCCGGCATCACCATCTCGGTGAGCGATGGCACCGCCAGCGCCTCACTGCCGCCGTTCTCCATCAATGTGACCGCTGCGCTCAATGCGCCGCCGACCATCAGCGGTTCGCCGGCCGCGAGTGTCACCGCCGGCAGCGCCTACCAGTTCACTCCCCAGGCTTCGGATCCGGATGGTCAGTCGCTGACCTTCTCCATCCAGAACCGCCCGGGCTGGGCCAGCTTCAGCAGCGCAACCGGCGCCCTCACCGGCACACCTGTGCGCAACCAGGCGGGGCAGTACACGAACATCGTCATCAGTGTCAGCGATGGCAGCGCCAGCGCCTCGCTGCCGGCATTCGCCATCACGGTGGAGACGCCGCCGAACCAGCCGCCCACCATCAGCGGCTCACCCGCAACAAGCGTCACCGCCGGCAACGGCTACAGCTTCACTCCGGCGGCCAACGATCCGGATGGCGACGGCCTGAGCTTCTCGATCCAGAACCGCCCAGGCTGGGCCAGCTTCAGCAGCTCAACTGGCGCCCTTGCCGGCACCCCCAGCCGCGAGCAGGCCGGCAACTATGCCGGCATCGTGATCTCGGTGAGCGATGGCACCACCAGCGCTTCGCTGGTTCCCTTCAGCATCCAGGTCGACGCGCCGCCGAACCAGACACCCACCATCAGCGGCTCGCCCGCCACCACGATCGACAGCGACAGCGACTACAGCTTCACGCCCGCCGCCAACGACGCGGATGGCGACAGCCTGGCCTTCTCGGTGCAGGGCCTGCCGGCCTGGGCCAGCTTCAGCACCAGCTCCGGGCGCATCAGCGGCCGGCCCGGCACCGCGGATGCCGGCACCTACACCGGCATCGTGATCACGGTGCGCGACGGCAGCACCAGCGCCTCGCTGCCGGCCTTCTCCATCACGGTGCGTGCCCCGGCCACGGGCTCTGCATCGCTGAGCTGGACGGCGCCCACCCAGAACGAGGACGGCAGCTCGCTGACCGACCTGGCGGGCTTCCACGTCTATTCCAGCCGCGATGGCGGCTCGCTGAGCCGTCTGCGCACGCTGGCCGCTGGAGTCACCAGCACCACGGTGGCGGACCTGGCCTCGGGCACGCACTGCTTCGCAGTCAGCGCCTACACGCACAGCTCGGTGGAAAGCGCCCGCACGGCCACGGCCTGCAAGACCATTCCTTGACCGCGGAGGCCCTGCAGCCCCTGTCGGCAAGTAGCGAACTTTGGCGCCGCGCCGCAGGTCACGTATAAGGCACCGCATGCGAAACCGTGACTACAGAAACGTCTTTCTCGCCCTGGCGCTGGGCGCCCTGCTGGCCGCCTGCGGCGGCGGCGATTCGGGCACGGACAATAATGGCGGCACGGGCGGAAGCGGCGGCTCTCCCACCGGCTCGGCCTCCCTCTCCTGGCTGCCGCCGGCCGAGAACATCGACGGCTCCACCCTGACCAATCTTGCCGGCTACCGCATCTATCGCGGCACCAGCGCGAACTCGATGAGCCTGGCCGCAACGGTGAGCAACCCGGGCGTCACTTCGTACGTGGTGGAGAACCTGCCGTCGGGCACGCACTACTTCGCGGTGAGCGCCTACAACAGCAACAACGCCGAGAGCGACCGCTCGGCGACGTCGAGCAAGACCATTCCCTGACCGCAAGCGAGGCCGGCAGCGCGAGAGCGCCGACGGCACAGCTCAGCGCTTGGTGATCTCCGCGTAATCCCGCCGCGTAGCCCCGGTGTAAAGCTGCCGCGGCCGGCCGATGCGGAACGCCGGATCGGCGATCATCTCCTGCCAGTGCGCCACCCAGCCCACGCTGCGCGCGATGGCGAACATCACCGTGAACATGGAACGCGGAATGCCCAAGGCGCTGTAGATCACGCCGCTGTAGAAGTCCACGTTCGGGTACAGCTTGCGCTCGACGAAGTAGTCGTCCTTGAGCGCGATCTCTTCCAGGCGCAACGCCAATTCGAACAGCGGATTGCTAGTGCCGAGTTTCTCCAGCACCTTGTAGCAGGCGGCGCGGATGATCTTGGCGCGCGGATCGAAGTTCTTGTAGACGCGATGCCCGAAGCCCATCAGCCGGAAGTGGCTGTTCTTGTCCTTGGCCATCGCCACGTACTTGGGGATGTTCTCGACGCTGCCGATCTGCTCCAGCATGTTGAGCACAGCCTCGTTGGCGCCGCCATGCGCCGGACCCCACAGCGCCGAAACACCGGCGGAGATCGCAGCATAGGGATTGGCGCCGGTGCTGCCGGCAAGGCGCACGGTGGAGGTGCTGGCGTTCTGCTCGTGATCGGCGTGCAGGATGAACAGCAGGTCCAGCGCCTCGGCCGCCACGGGGTCGACGTAGTACGGCTCGCAGGGCACCGCGAAGAACATGTGCAGCAGGTTGGCGCAGTAGCTGAGGTCATTGCGCGGATAGACGAAGGGCTGGCCCAGCGAATGCTTGTGCGCGGCCGCGGCAATGGTGGGCAGCTTGGCGATGACGCGATGGGCGAAGATCTCGCGGTGGCGCGGGTTATTGATGTCCATCGAGTCGTGGTAGAACGCCGACATCGAGGCGATCACCGCGGACACCATCGCCATGGGGTGCGCGTTGTGGTGGAAGCCGTTGAAGAAGCGCAGCAGGGATTCGTTGATCATCGTGTGACGGCTGATGTCACGCGTGAATTTCTCGAGCTGGGCGCGACTGGGCAACTGGCCGTCCAGCAGCAGGTAGCTGACTTCCATGAAGCTCGATTTTTCGGCCAGCTGCTCCACCGGATAGCCGCGATACAGCAGCACGCCGGCATCACCGTCGATGTAGGTGATCTTGCTCTCGGTGGCGGCGGTGACCCCGAAACCGGGATCGAAGCTGAACACATCGTGGTCGCGGGCGATGTGCGCGATGTCGATCACGTCCGGACCGATGGTCCCGCTCTTCACGGGCAGCAGACTCTTCTTGCCGGAGCTCAGGTCAGTGAGCTCGAACTTCTTTTCTGTCATGGCTTCAACCTGAAGGGAATCACTCCAAGACTACACTACTCGACGATCTTGATGTATTCCCCTATCGGCGGTTTCTTGTTGGGATAGAGCGCATTAATGAGCTCCAGTTCTTCTTTTTTATAACGATCGGCCGGAATAGCGCCGGCGTAGTCGGCCAGCCGCGTCCGGTCGGTGGCGCGGATGATCTTCAGGCGATAGGGTTCGGCCAGCGCGAACTCCGCCGTGCGCAGGTCGCGCATGGTCTCGGCCACCGAGCGGATCAGGCCATCGGCCTCGGGCCTGCCGTCGCGCGCCGACTTGCTGGCACCGGCGAACAGGAAGGCGCTGCCGCCGCGATAGACCGCGATCCAGCGCACCGGTCCGGCGCCGTTGTCCAGCGGCGAGCCATTGCGGGTGAGCACTGAATAGCCCTGCATGCCATTGATGGTGACCGGCTCGCCACCCGCGAGCTGGGCTCCCTTGAGGCGCTCGATGAGGAATTCGCGCGGCGACTGGCGCTCCGGAACGCCCGCCACCGTGACCTGCATGATGGTCTCCTGGCCCTTGGTGAAGGCGATGATGCGGTCGCGGTGATTCTCCACCACCCAGCCACGGGGGAAGGCCATGGTGAGGTTCATGTCGGCGTGATAGAGGCGGTTGTCGCGCACCACGCCCTGCGCCTTGCTCGAGCCATAGGCCAGGCCATCGATGGCCTGCATGTACACATTGCGGTTGTCCACCAAACCGCCTTCGGGATCGGCGGCCACCTGCGCGGCGCCACGGGCGGCCTGCAGCGCGCGGTCGTCCGGCGCAGGGTGCGAAGAGAACACGCCGTGGTACACGCGCGGCTCGCGGCCCTCGGCGCGCGCGGCGGCAATTTCAAAGCTCTCCTGGGCACGGAAGGCCGCAAAAACGCGGCCCATGGCCTTGGGGTCATAACCGGCCTTGATCAGGTATTTCATCCCTACGCGGTCAGCCTCCATCTCGGCCTCGCGCCCGTAGCCCTGCGTGTAGGCCGCGGCACCGATGCTGGCCATGTCGGCCACGGCGCCCGACCCGGTGGCTATGGCCGCGCCCAGGGCCAGCAGGCTGGTCAGCACGCTGCGGGTCTGGCCGCGGGCCACGTGGCGCGCGGTGACATGCGCCAGCTCATGGCCCAGCACGGCGGCCAGCTCGGATTCGGAATTCAGGTACGCCAGCAGGCCGCGGTGCACATACACATAGCCGCCGCCGGTGGTGAAGGCATTGATCGAGCCCTCGTCGACCACCGTGAACTTCCATTCCATGTCGGGCATGTCGCTGTGGCGGGCCACGCGCTGGCCGACAGCATTCACATACTCCTGGATCGCCTGGTCTTCATAGACCCCGTAGAACTTGACGATCTGGTCGTGGATGCGGCGGGAGTTCTCGACCTCGCCCTTCTTGGTGCCGAAGACGACATTGCTGCCGCCCGTGGCCGGATTGCTGGAGCAGGACACGGCTCCCAGCAGCATCAGGGCGGCGGCGCCTGCGGCGAGCAGGCGCGGAAACGGAATTCGGATCATGGCCGGCAATTCTCCTTGCCGGCGCGCTGGCGGGTTCTGCTAGCGGGCCGCGGCAGCGGACTTCGCGGCGTACTTCTTGCGGAACTTGTCCACGCGACCGGCGGTGTCGACGATCTTCTGCTTGCCCGTATAGAACGGGTGGCAGGAAGAGCATACGTCGAGCTGCAGGTCGTGTCCCAGCGTCGAGCCGGTCTTGAAGGTATGGCCGCAGCTGCAGACGACGTTGATTTCGGCGTAAGCGGGGTGGGTCTCGGCTTTCATGACAGGCTCCGGAAGGGGCGCGCAATATACCGGGGGCGGGCGTCCACGACAACTGCCGTGGCAGGATATTCTGGAGGCCTCCCCCTTATCCACAAAATCTGTGGATAACTCTGTGGACGACACTCGGCTCCGGCTACCCGGAATGCGAAAACACGGAGAATCTGCGCACTTGGTCAAATTATGACCAACCCATTTCTGCCTGATCTATCAAATAGTTATGTGGCACTCATGTCGTAGTGCGGTGCATATCGAATGTAATTGCCTCAATTTCGCTCCCGGCCCGTCCGCTGTGGATAGATGCGGCTGGCGATGCACGAAGCCTCCTAACTACCTGCCCTGTCTTGCGAAATTGGACCGGGAAGAAAACTGGCCGTCACGTCATTGAGGAAGCGGCGGCCCTGGGGGGTGGCGCGCCAGCCAGGGGCGGCATGGGATGGCAGCGTTTCTACCAGGCCGCGGGCAGCCAGCCGGCCAAGGTTCGGGGCGATCACGGCCGCATCCAGGCCCGTGCGCCGGGTGAAATCGGCAAGCCTGAAGCCCTCGTTGAGGCGCAGCGCATTCAGCATGAACTCGAAGGGCAGATCCTCCACGGCCACGGCCTGCCAGCGCGGACCTTCGCCGGCGCTGAGCTGGTAGCGGCGCGGCTCGCGCAGATGTGTGCTGCGCTCGACCCGTCCGCGCGCGGCATCGGTGAGCTTGCCGTGCGCTCCGGCGCCTAGTCCCAGGTAATCACCAAAGCCCCAGTAATTGCGGTTGTGGCGGCACTGGGCGCCCGCCTGCGCCCAGGCGGAGACCTCGTACTGGGCATAGCCGCGCGCGACCAGCAGCGCCTGAGCGTCGTCCTGCATCGCCTCGCACACTTCTTCATCGGGCAGCGGCGGAGGATGACCCGCGAACACCGTACCGGGCTCGATGGTGAGCTGGTACAGCGACAGGTGCGTGGGGGCCAGCGCCAGCGCGGCCGTCAGATCCGCAAGCGCCAGTTCCCGGGTCTGTGCCGGCAGCGCGAACATGAGATCGAGGTTGAAATTGGCGAGGCCGGCGCGGCGCAGCTCATCCACCGAGCGCAGCACATCCTCGACCTTGTGGATGCGGCCCAGCGCCGCCAGTTGCGCGGCGCCAAAGCTCTGCGCGCCCAGCGAGACGCGATTGACGCCCGCTTGCGCGTAGCCGGCAAAGCGGCCGCGTTCGACGGTGGCCGGATTGGCCTCCATCGTGATCTCCGCGTCGGCGACGAACGGCAACCGCGCGCGCAGCAGCGCCAGCACGCGGCCAATGGCCGCCGGCGGAAACAGGCTGGGCGTGCCGCCGCCGAGGAACACACTGGAGACCTCGCGGCCGGCGACGCGCGGCAACTGCGCGGCAAGATCCGCGGCCAGGGCATCCAGATAGGCTGCCTCGGGCAATCCGGCCTTGAGCTGGTGCGAATTGAAATCGCAGTACGGGCATTTGCTCACGCACCACGGAAAGTGCACGTACACCGCAAGGGGCGGCGCCTGCATGGCCTACGGCCTTTTCACGGCAATTGTGCGAGCAGGTGCTGCAGCGCGCGGGCGCGATGACTCACGGCGTTCTTGTCCTGCGCGCTCATTTCCGCCGCCGAACGGCCCTCCTGCCCAAGCGGCAGGAAGATGGGGTCGTAACCGAAGCCGCCACTGCCGCGCGGAAAGCTCGCGATGTGCCCCTCCCACACCCCGCTGCCCAGAAGCGGCGCCGGATCATCAGCCGACCGCACCAGCGCAATCACGCAGCGGTAGCGCGCCGTGCGCCGCGCATCCGAAACAGCCGCCAGCTCCGCCAGCATCAGCTCGAGGTTCTCCAGATCCGTCGCGCTCTCACCCGCATAGCGCGCCGACCACACGCCGGGACGGCCATCGAGCGCATCCACCTCGATGCCCGAATCATCCGCCAGCGCCGGCAGACCGGAGAGCCGCGCCGCATGACGCGCCTTGAGCAATGCGTTCTCCTCGAAGGTGCTGCCGGTTTCCTCGGGCGCCTCTATGCCCAGCTCGCTCTGCAGCACCAGCTGGAAGCCGCGCGGCGCAAGCAGCGCCGCGAGCTCGCGCAGTTTGCCGGCATTGCCGCTGGCGAGCACGATGCGGCCAGCCACGGGCGGCGAAGCAGAAGCGGCCTGCTCCATCAGCTGCGTCAGGGCGCGGCCGCGGGCGGCTGCGCCAGCGCCGCGCGCTGCAATTCGAACAGCTGCGCCGTGCCCTGGGTGGCAAGCAGCAGCAGCGAATCCACCTCGTCGCGGCGCATGGGGTGGCCCTCGGCCGTGCCCTGCACCTCGATGAAGCCGCCACCGCTGTTCATCACCACATTCATGTCGGTCTCGGCGCTGGAATCCTCCACGTAGTCGAGATCGAGCACCGGACGGCCCCCGACGATACCGACGGAGATCGCAGCCACCTGGCCATGCAGCGGGCTGGCAATGCCCTTCTGCGCGGCGAGCTTCGCGCAGGCATCGGCCAGCGCCACATAGGCGCCGGTGACCGAGGCGGTGCGCGTGCCGCCATCGGCCTGCAGCACATCGCAATCCAGCGTCACCGTGCGCTCGCCCAGCGCCGCGAGATCCAGCGCGGCGCGCAGGCTGCGGCCGATCAGCCGCTGGATCTCCTGCGTGCGGCCGGACTGTTTGCCCTTGGCCGCCTCGCGCGCGCCGCGCGTATGCGTGGCGCGCGGCAGCATGCCGTATTCGGCCGTGACCCAGCCCTGCCCCTTGCCGCGCAGGAAGGAGGGCACACCCTCCTCGATGCTCGCGGTGCACAGCACTCGCGTGTGGCCGAACTCCACCAGCACCGAGCCTTCCGCATAGCGCGTGAAACCGCGCGTAAAGCGCACCGGGCGCAGCTGGTCGGGTGCGCGTCCATCGTGTCGTGTCGTCATGGTATTTCTTAGAGAATTCGCAGAGCCGCGGCCGAAGTGTTATCGCTGCCCACACCCGCGGTTCGCACCGCGAAATCCGCGATGGCGTATAGCGCATCGTGCAGGCTCGCACCCGAATAGAACGAGGCGGCAATGTCCTCGTCGCGCAGATTGGCCCAGAAGCCATCGGTGCACACCAGCAGCGTATCACCCGGCAGCACGCGCACGCAGCGCCCGATCACCATCTCGGGCAGCAATGCATCGCCACCCAGACAGCTGTCCACATAATTGCGCATGGGGTGGTTCTGCGCCTGATCCGCGCTGATGAGCCCTTCCTGAAGCAGCAGCTCCACATGGCTGTGGTCGCGGGTGCGCGTAAGCACGGCGCCGGCGCGCAGATGGTAGACGCGGCTGTCGCCGACATGCGCCCACCAGGCCGTGCCTTCCTGCGCAAGACAAATGGCGCCCGTGGCGCGCGGCCGTTGCTCCAGCGGCAGCTTCGTTCCCAGCGCCACCACCTGCACATGGGCCTGCCCAAGCGCCAGATGCAGGAAAGCCAGCGGATCGACCAATGGCTGCTGTGCCGCCGAAGCGATGCGGCCCAGCAGCACCTGCCGGGCCGTCTCGGCGGCCTTGGCGCCATCGGCGTGCCCGCCCATGCCGTCGAAGGCGGCAATGAGCGCCACGCCGGGATTCACCGCCACGGCAACGCGATCCTGGTTCTCGTCACGTGCGCCGAGCAGGCTGACCTCGGCGAATTCGACTTGCAAAACAGGCTCCCGCGTTCGGCTAAACTCCAGTTCCGCATTATTGCATTGCGCACCCGAACCCCGGTAGCTACCCATGATCCTCAGCATGACGGGCTTTGCCCGCAGCGAAGCCGCGCTGCCCACCGGCCACCTGGTCTGTGAGCTGCGCAGCGTCAATCACCGCTTCCTAGAAAGCTCGCTGCGGCTGCCCGAAGAGCTGCGCCCCCTGGAGGGCGAACTGCGGGCGCGCCTGCAGCAGGAGCTGCGGCGCGGCAAGGTGGACTGCAATTTTACATATCGCAATCTCGCCCCCGAGAGCCGGGAGCTGGAGATCGACAGCGCGCTGGTGGACCGCCTGTCCGGCGTGCTCACCCGGCTCGCGGACGCCACCCGCGGCGTCACCCATCCGCCGCAGCTGGATCTGGTGGAATTGCTGCGCTTTCCCGGCGTGCTGCGCGAGGCGACGCCCGACTCGCAGGCGCTGCTGGATGAGAGCCGCCGCGTGTTCACCGCCGCCCTGCAGGGGCTCAAGGAGATGCGCGCCCGCGAAGGCTCGCGACTGGCCGAGCTCATCAGCCAGCGTTGTGACCAGCTCACCGAGCTCGTGGCGCGTGTCCGCGCCCGCCTGCCGGAAGTACATCAGGCCATCCGGGCGCGCTTCACCGAGCGGCTCGCCGAGCTTGCGACCAACATCGACAACGAACGCATGGAGCAGGAGATCGCACTGCTGCTGCAGCGCATCGACGTCGATGAGGAGCTCGACCGTCTCGATGGCCACCTGACCGAGACCCGCAAGATCATCGCCGGCTCCGAACCCGCCGGCCGCCGGCTGGACTTCCTCATGCAGGAGTTCAATCGCGAGGCCAACACTCTGTCATCCAAGTCGCAGGATCTTGCGACCACGCGCATGGCGGTGGATATGAAGGTGCTGATCGAGCAGATGCGGGAGCAGGTGCAGAACATCGAATAGCTTCCGGGGGCTTCCGCGGACCTCCGCCAGAATTGCTTTAACTACCTGAGTTTCCGGTATTTTTCGCCGGATTCGTCCACTATCGTCCAACCCGCTCCGGGTTAAACTTGTAGCTCGATCTGTAGCTGGTTTGTAGCTAGACGCGTAGCTGGCATTCGACGAGCAAGGCGGGTTTTCGGAGGCGTTCAAGTGGCGGCACGTACCAGGCTCACGGCGCTTGCTGTGGAGCGGGCACATCGTTCCGGCAAGGCGGTGTTGCTCAGCGACGGCGACGGGCTGTACCTGCGCAAGCAGACCCGCGATGGGGCCTCTTGGACGCTGCGTTACCGCTTTGCCGGCAAGGAGCACTGGCTCACGCTCGGCAACTACCCTGACATGGCGCTCGCCCAGGCGCGCATCGAGGCGCGTCAGGCGCGCGTGCTGCTCGACCGGCAGCAGAATCCCCTGAGCGTCCGGCGCGCGGCACTGGACGAGGAACGACGGAAGGGATCGTTCAAGGCGCTGTGCGAAGACTGGTATCGCACCGAAGTCCAGGCGCGCGGGTTGAAGCATCCGGGCGTGCCGCGGCGGTATCTCGACAAATACCTTGTGCCGAAGCTCGGGCGGATGGCAGCGAGCGAAGTCACGCCTGCGGATGTGGTCCGCCTGCTGGACGGCCTCAAGGGGCGCGCACCGACAGCGGCGAACGACCTGCTGCGCTTCACGAGGCGCATCTTCGCCTTCGGCGTGCGCCGCCGCCTCGTCACCAGCAACCCCGCCGCCGATTTCTCACCACGTCTCGATGCGGGCGGCACAGAACGGCCGCGCAGCCGTGCATTGAGCTTCGATGAGATCGCTCAACTGTTCGAGAGCATCCGTGAGACACCGAACTTCGGCCAAGACAACCTGCTGGCGATCAAGCTGCTGCTGGCGCTGTGCGTGCGCAAGGGCGAACTGCTCGGCGCGCGGTGGGAGGAATTCGACCTGGACGGCAGCACGCAAGCCGGCGCCGTGTGGCATCTGCCGGCGTCACGCACCAAGACCAGCGAAGGACTCGACATTCCTCTGACGCCAGCGGTCGTGGATTGGCTCAACACGTTGCGGGCGCTCGGCGCGGGCAGCGAGTACATCTTCCCAAAGCGCCGCCGCGATCCGCGCGAGCGGGTGCCACACATGGGCATCGACACCCTGAACGTCGCGCTCGGCCGCGTGAAGCACGGATTGCCACACTTCACGCTTCATGACCTGCGCCGCACGGCCCGCACCCACCTCGCCGCGCTTGGCGTACGCCGCGAAGTCGCCGAACGCTGCCTCGGTCACAAGCTTCGTGGCGTCGAAGGCACCTATGACCGTCACGATTACTTCAAAGAGCGGCGGGCGGCGCTCACACGCTGGACGCAGATGCTGCTCGACGCCGAGCGGGGCGTGAGCAAAGTGGTTGCAATTAATACGGGGACAGCCTGAGCCACAACCAGGACTAAGGAAGGCGCTTGATCCCTTGCATTCACTGAGAGCCCTGTAACGATCGGCAGAGAAGCCAGTTCAGGTCATCCAGAACGGCGGGCGTGAGATCGAGGTTGGACAAAGTCGCATCGGTATCAAACCGCTTTATCGCACGCTTGGCTAACGCGCCCTGCGGCTGCAACTGCCCCCGGTCCTCGGCAGCGAACAATCCGCCCAGCACATTGAGATCGAGTTCCACCGCCAGCTCGTTGAGTTCTGCCGGCAGCGGAAGCCCAGCGGGACCACTCGACAGTGCGATCACAAGTGGTCGCACAGCCAGTTCGCTCTTTCGCCCTATGGCCGCAGCGACCAGGGCGTCGAGAATACCGGGTGCATAGACGCTGATGTCCGAGAGATTCCCGTCGAGGAGCAACACAGCCCCATTGCTGTCTTCTCCCAACCTTGTTTCCAACCACTCGTTCGAGATGAGGCCGATTGGAACTTCGCAAATCGTACTCTCGCCTGCTGAAAGCACCGTCGCGAGGTCCTCCGCTAGTGCACGCGCACCGCTTCCATGAGTAGTGATCGGGAGACCCACCGCAACCGCGGCCCGAAGAAGGCGTTCGACTCGTTCACAGATATCCGTCGCGAGTCCATACTTCCGGAACACGTCCCTCACCTGACCCTGCGAGGGTGCCTTCTTCCTTATAGATACCCTGTGGGTTGCGGGGACGGGATCCCTCACAACAGTCTCGGCCGGCGTGTCCTCCGGCGCATCGTCGACGCGGGCAACGCGTGCTGTCCCATCGCGCCCGATCAGTGCGAGCAGCACGGAAGCTTCACCAAGTGCTTCTATCTCCTTCTCAGAGGCCTTCCTGAACGCCTTGACGACTGCCGCGCGCACGTCTTTGGACTTCTTCTCGGCATCCAGCCGGAGTTCCCTAATCTTTGCCTCCAGCCCCTCACGCTCCTGTCGCAATCTCTCCATTGCGCGAGATTCCTTCTGCTTCTCCGCTGTCAACTCGGAGACGCGCAACTCGACGAGTCGATCCACATCCGCCCGCACTACCGGCGACGTCATCAGCAACTTCACGAGATCATCGTAGTCCTCACCCGCTGCGGCTAGGAACTGCACGTTCTCCGCGAGGCGATCTCGGGACAGATCGTCTATACCCAAAGAATCGTCGCGCAGCATCTCCTGCAACTGGTTCGCCTGTGCCTTCGTGAGATTGGCCTGCGAGCGTCGCTGCCTATCGCCGAGGAGTCGGACGGCCGCCGCTGCGAGCGGCGCGCAACTCAGTCTTCCTGTGGGTGGCGGGAGTGGGGCCAGAACATACGTTCCGCTCGACAGCTCCACGCCTTCGAGATGGTCCCACGTGTCCAAGACCCAGTCGTAGTCCCGGGCCGTCAGGCGCGCCAGCGAATCCACACGCGGCTTCACGCATAGATCGTCGGTAGTCACGAACACGGCCTGACGCGCGTACGGGGTGCGTGCGTATTCCTCGATGGCTCTGCGAACCTGGTGCGCCTCCTTGGTGCTGTATGGTAGGCGCACCACGGGAATCAGTGCAGAGTCCAGCACCTCCCTCACGCGGACCTTCACAGGCAAGTTCGTGACGTGCGATTCAATCCGGTACTTCACGGCCTCACCGGGCCGCGGTTCGGCGAATCCCCTGTCGGTAAAGATGGCCACTCTGCCGTCGGTTCTGATCACCTCGCGCAGGTCGGACTCCTCCAGGCGGAACGGGCCGCTTTCATCGACGAAGGCTTCCACCTTCGCCATGTACGGCCCCGAACGGGGCGAGTGAACCCGGGTTGCGAGCACCGGAAGCCCCAGGTAGTCAACATCCTCTTCCCGCGCGCGCGTTACCGGCGCACCGGCACGCAAGCCCTTGCGAACCGGGCCAGGCGCAGCGGGACGCTCCGTCTCATCGATCAGCTTCTCGATGAGCGGCAGTGCGCGCCGGCCCTTGTCCGTCGTCAGTTCGATCGGTGGGGCACGCCGATCCCACATGGCCAGTATCGCGGCCGCATCACGCAGTACCGGATTCGCGACGTGGTCCACGGTCCCGGCGCCGCACAGCCATTGGCCAAAAGCGATCCATTCGCCCTCGCTCGGCGTCGCGATCTCGGGCTCGACCAGTTCGACGACTTCTTCCGTGTCCTTCTTGGGCGAAGTGGACAGGAACTGAATCCAGTCCGCCCGCGGGTGCTCCTTGTAGAGTTCCTTCAACCCCGCCCGCGCCATGGCCTTCATGTCGTCGGCCGGGAACTCCACTCGATACTCTTCGATGGCCTGGTATCGCGGAATCCACTGGTCCGGACCGACGGTGCATTCCTCATCCTCCAGTTCCTGTATCCACGCACCCAAAACCCGATGCGCCTCCTCGGAGAACTGATGGACCAGCGTTTTCGCCGCAGCGGTGTCCGCGGGCAGGTTCTGTGCTCTTACGCCGCACATGAGCAGCCGTTGCTTCTTTTCCTTGAAGAAGTCCTTCAGCTCGCCGGACTTGAGTCCCGCATCCACAAGGTAGTCGAATCGATCACGGTTGATATCGTGTGGAATCATTGCCATTCACTCAATGATCTGGACATTGCCCGAACCTGCGGACCCAGTTCCACGCGCCACGATGCCATCGCGAGCCTATGAAATACGGCGTCGTCACGGAGGGCATTGGGAACCACGACACGCTCTCCTCGTCCTCTGTTCCCCGCGCTGGCCACCGAGAGCAACCATGTCGCCCGTTCGCGCAGTTGCGACGGAAAGGGACGGACCGGCTCGGCCGCGACCGCATTCTCGGCCGGCCACTCCAGCGAGCCCAGGCTTGCCGCATCGAGCCGCATACCAGGCGACATCAGAACCGCTGCCCCGAAAGCCCCCTCCTGACCGAGAGCCCGACCGTCCAGATTCACAATGGCGCCGACTGCGGGATGTCCCCAAGTCAGTTGCAGGGGCACCGACCGCTTCCCCGAGGCAATCAGCGCATCGAGCACAGGCTGCGCATAGGCAAGCGCGACCGGCTCCTGTTCGGCCAGCCGAACCAAGACAGCCCCAGAACCTCCACCGATCCCAGCCTCGACCACGAACGTCTCATGGGGCAAGTCATTGATGAAGAGGTCGTAGACTCCTTTCTGGAGATCCTCAACGCTCATGTTCTGCCGAGAGAATCTCTCCAACACATTCCGGCCCGTTCTAGCGTCGGCAATTCGTATGTCCACCGCCCGATCCGTGCACACAGCCAACTCGCCATCTGCCGGGTCATAAACCGCAAAGCCGGACTCCGTTGTCGCCCTCGGCCAGGGCGACTCGATCCACGCCTTCGGGCGCGCAGGACGAATCCTCCTCTCCAGCCATTGAACGAGTTCCATGAACTCATCGCCGGTGTAGGCGCCCTCGGGCAACTGAACCCTGTATACGTGCCATCCGCTCGCGAGCCCCATTTTCTCAACCGCACACAGTCTGACACCCCGCGCCTGCGGATCGAGCGCAGCGCGACTCACCCAATGCAGCGACTGTCCGTAGGCCACCGATTGGCCGGGCAGGACCTGCCGTCCTACCGCCGTACTGGCATCGAAAACGGCGCCCGAGGCATCGAGGGACTGTCGTCCGCAGGCCAGCAGTTCCAGGTACTCGTCGGCCACATCGCCCATATCGCGCACATTCCACTGCCCATCCACGAGCGGAAACTCGACACGTTGTCCGTTTCGGAGATTGCTGGCGCGGAAGGCTCGCGATGTCTCGAAGGCCTCGACCTCCACGGCTCCGCTCCAAGTCGCGCCCGGCGCCGGAGGCAGCCAATATGCGAGCCGTGGACCGTTGATCGATATTGAAAATGACAGGTAGCTGGTGGCAATTCCCGGCCCGACCATCCGACCTTCCCCGGGTGGCCGTCTCCGATACTCGAACCGCGAAGGTGTGTAGTTCTCGCAATCCGGTTCGGCAGTCCCCTGCAGGTGCGCGAAGTGGACCGCACGCTCGGATCCTCTCCTTACCTGCACCCGGGCTCCACACGTCGGGCAGCGGTACGTCCGTCCGGCTCGCGCCGAGTCCGCAGAAACTTCAACACCGGACGAAGGCTCAACCGCGAAGAACACGCAGTTCCTCTCCCTTTGCGACGCCCGGAGACTGCGGCTGTAGCAGGATCTGCCTCAGTATCTCTTCCCTAGTTATCGACAGGTAGCTCAAGTCTCTCCCCGCCCGAGGCCGCAACCATCGCTCCGCCGCTGCCTCGCCCACGTCAGCGGCGGACAGGAGGGACTTGTAGGACGGCTTGACCTTCTTCCCCCGCAACACCGCTACCGCGTTGTCTGCCACCAGACCTAGGAACACCTGACGCGCCAGCCCGTGCTTGAGCAGCGCTGGATTCATGTCCAGCAACTCCAGACTGCGCCGGATCGCGCGCATCTTCCAGTTGGGGCCATCGCCGAACCGATGGTTCTTTTCGTAGGTGTCCTTCTTCGCCTTCAGGTACGCACGCATTTCTGCGAACAGCGCATCGGGAAAATGAAAGTGCCCGTACCCGCTCGTGTAGCCGACTGGGCTCAGATACTCCCTTCCGCCTAGACGCAACCGGTTGTACACCGACGATCTGCCCAGAGCCGATGTGGTAGTGACTGCAACGAGGTGCGCGTTCTTTGCCTTCCCCGAAATCACGCCGTCCGTCGCTCCGTACTTGTCGCGGAAATCCCGGACGACTTCCTTGGAACGCAACAGACAGGCAATGAGCTTGCCACCGAGGATACGGTTGTAGGGCGGCACCGCGCCGACCACGTAGCCGTCCATCAAGTAGATCAACCGCTCGCTGCGGTCATCGGAACTCCAACCAATCTCTCCATCCCGGGCGCGAAGATTGAACACCGGGTCGGTGAGCGCGAACAGCCCGACGAGACGACCTACAGAGTCATCCCAAACGAGGTACCGGATCCGGCGCCCGAATCCTTGCGAAACCGGAATGCTCCAAAGCAACGTGGCAAAGCGAAACAGGTCCGCCTGCCAAGTCCCCTTGTGTACCAGCTCCAGACGCACGTTGAATCGCTTCAGGTCGATCTCCGGCCCATTGGCGAAGTGCTTGATCAGCTCGTCCTGATTCTCCGCCAGGAAGTCCCCATCCTTGTCGAGCCGCTCTTCCCGTTGCGAGAGATGCAGCGACCTATAACTGGCCTTGTCCAGACTGGGCGGAACGAGGATGCCACCCGGCCCCTTCGTGTAGCCGAGCTCCCGTAGGTGATCCCGAACCTTGCGACGAAGCCGTGCCTCTCGCGCTGCGATGCGTACAACTGCCATTACCTTCCCACTGGCATCTTCAATATACAAGACGGCAGGTCCTTTTCGACCTCGAACTGGCTGAACACCACGCCCTGACGCCAAGTGTCGGGGACATCGTCCGGATCACGCAGCGACGGGCGAAGGTGGAGCCGCGATGACACGCCACCGCGCTCAACCTCCAAGGCGCAGTCGCGAGATGCGGCGGCCTGCCAACCCGCCAGATCCAGCATGCCGGCGAGCGGACGCAGGATCGCTCCCTGCTGGGCCACGTCCGCGATCCCGGGCGCAACACCCGTCTGAATGTACACACCGAGTTCGTGCCCAAGGCGCCGATCCAGCGAACTGTGGCTCATGCGGTTCTGGTAGGTCCTCAGACACCGACTGCACGACGGCTGGCAATCGCAGTCGGCCAGGCGTCGCAGAGCCATCGCGAACACGTCCTCGAATGCCTCGCCCACCGCCTTGGAGTAGCCCGCACCACCCGCGATGGAGTCGTACATGAACAGTTCCACGAACGACTCGCCCGTATCCATACGGCGAAGCCGGTACCCGGACTCCAACTCGCGCTGGTCCACCCCCAACGAATCGGCCGCCGCCAGCGCCAGCGCGGCCGACAGCGACATGCACGCAGCTCGTACCTGCGGCGCGCTGTCCGGGTCGCGAATGTCGGACGCGAAGGGCCTCGACAGTTGCGTGCGCACCAGCACGACATCGGTACGGAATTCGTACCCCAGGTACACGGTCTCCATCGGCCCGTTACATCGCTCTCCGGCCCGCACATACGGCGGCAATCGGTAGTGCCGCCTGTGCGGCTCGAACGGAGCGTCGCCCAGAGGCACATGGCCGCAATCGCGGCAGACGCGGAACCCCTTCGGCTGACCACCGACTACCGGACCACGATTCACGATCACCAGCGGCACTTGCCGCCCGAATCGCACCTCGGACCGCACGCCGAACCGCCGCGGCGTCTCGAACGCAGCGTCGCTTGCCGGTACCGGAAGTTGTGCCAGTGTGGTTTCGGTGTACTCCTGGTCGTCGTCGAACTCATCGACGGGTTTTCCATCCTGGGGCCAGGAGATCTGCGGTTGAATCACCGTGATCGGATCCATCGGCGCGTCTGCGCAAACCGGGCACCTCTGACCTTCCAACCCGGTTTCCGGAGACATCGTGTTCAGACAGTTGGCGCACTGCAAATATCGACCGGGATGGTCGAACAACGGCCGCGCCTTGCGCGGCTCATTTACTGCCGTCGCCGCGGTGATTGCTCCAACGCGGTAGGTCCGCTTGTTGACCACGACTGTCCGGCCCGGCGCGTACTCGGAGAGCGCCACGCGCGCACCCTGCTGCGGCCTCTGTTCGGTCTCATGGCTTCCCTGCCTCTGGATTTCCAGCGCGATCAGGTCGCGCGGGAACGCGTACGCTGGCAGCACGCCATGCGCAAACAGGAACTCAATGAGGTCCTCCTCGTCCGTGGGCAGATCGCCCATCGCCTTCTGCGTCAGCCCGTCCAGCACCGCGAGCAATCGGTCGGCACAGTGCCGACCGGTCAGGCCAGTCTGCTTCGGAAGCCAGAGTTCAATTCTCTCGACGGCCTGCGCACCTTCGGGCTGGTGGCCGAGCCAGTCCCGCAGATCGCGCAGGCTGCCGGCATCTGTCCCCTCGAAGAACGCCTTGGTCCGCCCCAGCGTGGCGAATACATTGGCCCTACCGCTGGCAATCGTCGCGTTCCGGAAGTATTCCTGCAGCAGCTCGGCGTAGGCGTGACGCGCAGCCAGGTACGCGTTCTCCACATCGACCGAGTGCACGGAGGGCTTGCCGGCAATGAGTTCCTCAGGGTGCTCGAACAGGTGGGCGTCGTGCGGATTGTTCTGCGCGAACGTCACCACCGAAGACACGGCGCTGCCGCGCCGACCGGCACGACCCGCCCTCTGCTGATAGTTGTGCCGCGAAGGCGGCATGTTCCTCATGCTCACCGCGATCAGCGATCCGATGTCAACGCCCACTTCCATCGTGGTGGTGCAGCTGAGCACGTCGATCGCGTGCTCGTCGTCGATCAGGATGTCCCGGAAGCGCCGCTCAAAGGACTCGGTGGTCGACTCGATTTCCCCGGTGTCTCGATAGGCCAGCTGGGCCGTATGTTCCTGCACATCCAGGGTCTGCGGCCGGTCCATCCCAGTGAGCACCCGCTCGACGGGCTTGCGCCAGAAATCCTTGCGCGCACGGAGATACGGATCGGAATCCGGATCGACGGTAAGTACCGACTCCTTGCCACAGGCCGCGCATCGGTTGCGCCACACGACAGGAGACAGGAACGTGCAGGACGTGCACCGGTACCAAGGCTTGTCCAGCGCCGGCACCAGCTTCACGGCGCCTTCCTCCAGCAGCCACCGATCCGTGGTTCCGGGAGCAGTCTGAGCGACACCCGCGGCAATACCAGCCACGACCGCGACCGAATCAAGTCCCGCCGCACGCAGGGACTTCTCGAACTCTCGTGCAAATCCAGTACGCGATCCAACCTCGCGCGAATAGCCACCGCGCGCGATGGTTCGCCAGGTGTCGGTAATATTGGTATGGATCGACATGTCCTCCAGCAATCCCTGTATCCAGATGATCGCCAGAGATTCCGCCTCTCCGGCGGGGATGCCCAACGGTGCGAGTCTCTCGATAACATGGTTCCCGGTGAACCGGCGCGGTGCAACGTACGCAATCCCCAGCGCTGACACCGAATAGTGCCGATTGCCGAGGGTACGCATCAGTTCGATGCGGAACCGTGCGGATCCCCGAGCATCGTCCCACCCTTCTCGTATCGCCTCGGAAAGCTCTCCGCGGTACAGGCGCTGGAACTTGTCCTGCGCACTCAGCAGGTAGTGCTGATCGTCACCGTCGAAGAAACTCAGGTACCACTTCGACGACTCGGCCACGAACGCCACATAAATGAAGGGGTCGCTCAACCTGGGCTCCAGGCCGAGCGCCTGTATCGAGTTTGCCGCGAGCACCAGCGCCTGCCGGAACGCGTCCTGCTCCAGCACGCGCGGAACGTCGCGCGACAGCCGCGCCGCACGCTGGCGTCCGTCGGAGAAGATCAGCGTCTTGCGGCCGCCGTTCGGTGCCACGCGACTCGGCACGCTTGCCTGCGGCTGAAGCCGTACCTGCGTGGCGATGAGATGCGAGAACGGATCTTCACCCTTGGTGACCAGATCCATGATCTTCGGGTGCATCCGGTCCTGCCACCTGCCGAGGCAAACCGGACACTGTCCGTCGAATGTGTAGACGGTTCGTCCCTGTATCTGCACCGAGTTGCTTCGCTGCTCGCGCAACTCGATCCACCCCGCGCCTTCCGCGGGCTGCTGTCGCTGCAACCGACCCGAGCGGATGTGCATCCAGACCCGATTCATGGCCGACTGGTCGCGCCCTGACTCGACCAGCAAATGCAGTTCCGACAGCCGGTTCCTGGGATCGACCACGCCCGTCGATGGTTCATGCCACAGGAAGTCCGGGTCCGACGGCCGGAAGTAACCGCGCAGGAAGGCCGCGCCGCAGTCCCGATGCGTCAGCAGTTCAAAGACCTTTCCCCCGCAGGCGCAGAACTGCCGCGGACTCGAATACAAGCGCCCCAAGGTGCCGGGTCCGACGCCAATGCGGCGTTCCGAGCAATTGGGATTGGTGCACGCAAAGATGCCTTCCAGCCCACGGAACAGCAGGTGCGCACGACTGGGTAGCAGGATCTTGCCGTCGCTCGCGCGACGCGCGAACGCCGCTGCCGCGAGCAAACCATCCAGCGCCTTTTCCGAGTCGCTGTGGCCCCCGAATGTCTGCTGTGCCAGCGAGCCGAACTCCTTGGCCGCGCCCATGATCGCCGCTGCGACATTGCGGAAGCTGACGGTTCGCGCCAACACCATGGAGAGCGCATCCTGGGCGGCAGCCATCCCGGCTCCCGGCCCCAGTGGCGCTCCGCCAAGGTCTTGCAGCAGCCGGCTGCACGCGGCAATCGCAGAAGCCTCCTCAACCGCCGGCCCTTGCAGGGCCGAGATGTCCAGGTTCGCCAGCGCCGCCCGTTCGGCGTCGCCGACCACGCCGGCGGCGGCCGGCTTGTCGAGCTGGCTGGTGACGACAGCGAACGATCGGCCGGATTCGGGGACTCCCGTTAGCAGGGCGGCAAAGTGCCGGATCTTCTCCGTTGCACCCTCGCCTTCCGCTAGGCTGGCGCTGGTGAGGATGAACCGGATACGGTCCCTGCTGACGCGCAGCCGGCTCGCCAGTCGCCGCAGCAGCAATGCGACCTCCGCCCCCTGCGCGCCCTGATACAGGTGCGCCTCGTCGAGCACGATGATTAGCTGGTTTGCCGCATCAGCCTCCAGCCATTCCACCGTGCGGTCGATGATCGGTGCTTCCACCGGACGCAGTTGCATGTACTCCAGCATCGAGTAGTTCGTCTCCAGCACGTCCGGC
>CAUJIK010000011.1 GCA_963205255.1 Pseudomonadota bacterium | reverse complement strand
TGAAGCGTTCGTTCATGGGATCTTCTCCCCGGTTCATGCAGCTGCCTCAAGTCTACCCAACTGAGCCGCGCTACCGTCTGCTGGCGCGGGGAGACCGGGTACCGGCGTTCCTGTAACGGGGGGATTTTGGCGCGCCCGACTGGATTCGAACCAGTGACCCCTGCCTTCGGAGGGCAGTACTCTATCCAGCTGAGCTACGGGCGCCTTGTTGGATCACCTAGGGTACCGGAACGGCAGCTCCGGTGCACCGGCTGCCGTTACAGCCAGCCCCGCCGTTTGAACACCGCCCACGGCACCACCGCCGAGAGCACCATCAGCGCCAGCGCCGCCGCGAACCCCCACGGCTTGTGCAGGGTGGGGATGAACTGGAAGTTCATGCCGAAAATGCCGGCGATCACCGACGGCGGCAGCATGAACACGGTGACCACCGAGAAGATCTTCAGGATGTTGTTCTGGTCGATGTTGATCAGGCCCAGCGTGGCATCCAGCACGAAATTGAGGTTGGAGCTCAAGAAGATGGCGTGGTCGCTCATCGCCACCACGTCCTTGGAGAGGGTGCGCATCCGCGTGCGCACGTCCTGCGGCAGGTTGGCGCTGGATTGCTGCACGAAGGCCAGCAGCCGCGCCAGGCCCGCGAGGCTCTCGCGCGCCTTGGCGATGAGCTCGCCGCTCTGCCCGGTGCGTTCCAGCAGCCTGCGGAAGTCGCGCTGCGATTTGCGGTGGCCGTCGCTGCGCCGCTCGCGGCTGAACACCTCGGCCGAGCAGGCGTCCATGTCGCGGCTCACGCGCTCGATCACGTCGGCGATGCGCTCGACGATGGATTCGATGATGCCCGCCAGCACCGACGGCGCGCTGCTGTGCGAGGTCGGGTGCCGCTCGACGTAGTTGGCGAAGCGCTGCAGCGGCAGTGGGTTCACGTAGCGGTTGGTGACGATGCGTGAGCCCTTCAGGATGAAGGTGACCTGCGCGTTCTCGGGCAGGTCGGAGTCGAGCCGGGTGACGACGGTGGCGGTGAGGTACAGCGCCCCGTTCTCTTCGTAGAGGCGGTTCGAATATTCGATCTCGCCCATTTCCTCGCGGGTGGGCACCTCGATGCCCAGCCGCGCCTCGACCTGGCGTTCTTCCTCGGGGGTGGGCTCGAGCAGGTCGAGCCACAGCGCTTCCTCGGGCAGCGGCGCCTGCGGCTCACGCTCGAGGCGTTTGAGGCCTGCGGGCGTGAGGCAGTAGACCGTCAGCACGGGCGTGCGCGCGTGGTGCTAGCGGCGCTTCTCGAAGGCCGTGAGGTCGTTGATCAGGTCGATCAACTCCTTCTGGCCGCCAGCCATGCCCACGTCGGTGACGTACTTGCCGTTGATGTAGACCACCGGCACGGCCTCCACGCGATAGCGGCGCGTGATTTCCTCGGCGCGCTGCAGCTTGGTGTTGACGCCGAAACCGTTGTATTCGCGGTTGAAGTCGTCTTCGCTGATGCCGTTGGCCTTGGCGAAGGCAACGCCCATGCGCTGGCTCTGCGCGGCATCGTTGGACACCAGCATGTTGCCCTTCTTGTGGATCTCGTCGAAGGCCTTGGGCACCAGATCCAGGCGGTTCAGCGCCTCGAGGGTGTAGTACAGCCGCCCGTGGGTGCGGTGCACCGGACCCCACATCACCGGGACCATGTTGAACTTGATGTAGTCGGGCTTGCTCTTCTTCCAGCTCTCGACAAAGGGCTCGAGCGCATAGCAGTGGCCGCAGCCCAGCCAGAACATCTCGATGACTTCCACCTGGCCTGGCTCGGCGCTGGTGGGCTGCGAGGGCACGAGGGGACGATAGTTCACGCCCGACTTCCAGCGGCCGGCGGGCAGCTGGGCGTTTTCCGGCATGGCGGCAAGGCGCTCCAGCGACGCGTCGCTGGCGTTCTGGGCCGTCTCGCCGCTGGATTCCTGGGTAGCGGTGGCTGCCTGGTCGAGCTCCGCCTGTGAGGGGGCGGGGGTCTGGGCGGCAGGAGCTTCCACGGCCGGTGCGGCCGGGGCCTCGGGGGCGGCGGCGGTTTCAGGTTTCTGGGAGCCGCAGGCCGCGAGCATCAGCGCGGCCAGGCCCACCCATGGCAGTGCCTTTTTCATGTGTCAGCGCATTCCCTGGATGTAGGAGGCGAGATTGCGGCGGTCCTCGGGGGTCAGCCGCAGGGAGATGGTGTGCATCATGGCCGCGTTCGGGCCCGACTGCGGACGCCCGGCATCGTCTTTCACGTAGCGGGTGTCAGCGGCGTAGTCGTTGAGCTGCTTGATGGTGTAGACCGCGTGCTGGGCCTGCAGCGCCGGATAGCCGGCCGCCGGGTTGCCGCGCCCCACGGGGCCATGGCAGGCGAGGCAGGCGGGGATGCCGCGCGCAAGGTCGCCGCCGCGATACAGGGTTTCACCGGCCTTCCAGTATGAAGGATCGGCTTCGTTGCCAGTGGGGGTCTGGGTGGCGAAATAGGCCGCCAGATCCGCGATGTCCTGGTCAGTGAGGTCCTGCACCATGGGCAGCATCAGCACGTTGATGCGATGGCTGGCGCGGAAGCGGGTGATCTGGTCAGTGAGGTAGGCGGCGTTCTGGCCCGCCAGCACCGGCCATTCGGGGTTCACGCTGTTGCCGTTGAGTCCGTGACAGGCCGTGCAGGTGGCGGCCTTGCCGGCCCCCGCGGCGGCATCGCCCGCGATCTGGGCCTGCGCGGCAGTGGCGGCCAATGACAGGCAGGCCGCGGCCAGCGCGGCGCCAAGCGAGAAATTCCTCATGCGTCCCCAAGCTCCCGATCGAGCGAACCGATCCACAATTGTACACTACCGCCCCGTTTTCCCATGGTGTGTGCCCCCGTGAGCCAGTGGCCGCAGCTCAAGTTCCTGACCAGCGCCTCGCAGCCCGACCAGCTGCCCCCCGACCAGGGGCGGGAGGTGGCGGTGGCGGGCCGTTCCAACGCCGGCAAGTCCAGCGCCATCAACGCGTTGCTGGCCAGGAGAAACCTGGCCCGCACCAGCCGCACGCCGGGCCGCACGCAGCTGTTCAATTATTTCGAGCTCGCTCCCGGCAAGCGCCTGGTGGATCTGCCGGGCTACGGCCATGCCCAGGTGCGGGCGGCCACCCGCGCCAGCTGGGGGCCGCTGGGTGAGGCGCTGCGCCAGAGGCAGAGCCTGTGCGCGCTGTTGCTGGTGGTGGACAGCCGCCGCGGCGTGGGGGACATGGATCTGGACATGCTGGACTGGGCCGGGCTGCCGGCGACGGGCGCGCACGTGCTGCTCTCCAAGGCCGACAAGCTGCCCCGCAGTGCGGCGCTGCAATGCCTGAAGGACGCCCGCGAGGCGCTGGAAGGGCGTGCCAGCTGCCAGCTGTTTTCGGCGCTGAAGGGAGACGGTCTCGATGAGGGCCGCGCCGTGCTGAAGCGCTGGATGGACGGCAGATAAGAAAACGCCCCGGTGGCCAGGCCACCGGGGCAGACAAACCGCATGACAGGTCTCGGTGCCCTGCGGTCGACCCGCTCAGGGAGGGAAGCGGGGAGCAATTGCTTGCTCACTAAGTCAGACCGGGCCCTGCCGGAAAGGTTCAACCGGGGATGCGAATTTTTCGTATCCGGCGGTTTGCCGCGTCAGTGGGCCTCATCCCAGTTCTCGCCCACGCCCACGTCCACCTTCAGGGGCACCCGCAGCTCGCCGGCCCGGGTCATCTGGCTGTGCAGCATGGCCGTCACCTCGTCCCGGGCTTCGCGGGCCACCTCCAGCACCAGTTCGTCATGCACCTGCATGATCAGGCGGGCCGGCAGCTTCCCGGCGGCGCAGGCCGCTTCGACGTTCAGCATGGCCTGCTTGATGATGTCCGCGGCCGTGCCCTGCATGGGGGCATTGATGGCGCTGCGTTCGGCGTACTGCTGCAGCGAGCGGTTGCGTGAGCGGATGTCCGGCAGGTAGAGCCGGCGGCCGCGGACGGTCTCCACGTAGCCGCGCTCCCGGGCCTGCTCGCGCGTGCGGTCCATGAAGGCCTTCACGCCGGGGTAGCGCTGGAAGTAGAGGTCGACGTATTTCTGCGCCGAGCCGCGGTCGATGCCCAGCTGCTTGGCGAGGCCGAAGGCGGACATGCCGTAGATGAGGCCGAAGTTGATGGCCTTGGCCGAACGGCGCTCGTTGGGCGTGACCTCGTCGATGGACTTGCCGAACACCTCGGCCGCGGTGGCCTGGTGGATGTCGCGGTCCTCGGCGAAGGCCTTGAGCAGGTCGGGGTCGCCGGACAGGTGCGCCATGATGCGCAGCTCGATCTGCGAGTAGTCCGCGGCCATCAGCACATGGCCCTTTGGCGCGATGAAGGCCTGGCGAATGCGCCGGCCTTCGGGTGTGCGGATGGGGATGTTCTGCAGGTTCGGGTCGGTGGAGGACAGGCGGCCGGTGGCGGCCACGGCCTGGTGGTAGCTGGTGTGCACGCGGCCGGTGTCGCTGATCTGGCCGGGCAGCTTGTCCGTGTAAGTGGACTTGAGCTTGGCCATGCCGCGGTATTCGAGGATCAGGCGCGGCAGCTCGTAATCGCCCGCCATTTCCTCCAGCACGTCCTCGGCCGTGGAGGGCTGGCCTTTGGGCGTCTTGCGGATCACGGGCAGCTGCAGCTTCTCGAACAGGATCTGCTGCAGCTGTTTGGGCGAATCGAGGTTGAACTCGCCGCCCGCGACCTGGTGCGCCTGCGCGGCGATCTGCTGGATGCGCGCGCCGAGCTCGCCGCTCTGCTTCTTCAGCAGCGCCGCGTCGACCAGCACGCCGCGCTGCTCCATCGCCAGCAGCACGCGAGACAGCGGCTGTTCCAGTTCCTCGTAGAGCTCCAGCAATCTGGGCTCGGCCTGCAGCTGCGGATACAGCGTGCGGTGCAGCTGCAGCGTGATGTCGGCATCTTCGGCCGAGTAGTTCGAGGCGATCTCAACCGGCACCTGGTCGAAGCCGATCTGCTTCGCGCCCTTGCCGGCGATGTCCTCGTACTTCACCGTTTCGACGCCGAGGTAGTGCAGGGCGAGTGAATCCATGTCGTGGCGCGAGGCCACGCTGTTGAGCACATAGGACTCCAGCATGGAGTCGTGGCGCATGCCGCCGAGCGCGATGCCGTGGTTGGCGAGTACATGCGCGTCGTACTTGAGATGGTGGCCGAGCTTGGCCTTGCTCTCATCTTCAAGCCAGGGTTTCAGGCGCGCGAGACTCTGGTCCAGATCCAGCTGATCGGGAGCGCCGGCATAGCGGTGCGCCAGCGGCAGATATGCCGCCTCGCCGGGTTCGATGCAGAAGGAGAGGCCGACGATGCGCGCCTCGCGGTAGTCGAGGCTGGTGGTTTCGGTATCGAAGGCGGTGAGTTCGGCACGCTGCAGACGGCCTAGCCAGTCTTCGAGCACTTCTTCAGTGAGGATGGTGGTGTAGTTGCGCGGCACCGGCGCGGGTTTGCCGGGTACGGTTTCGATGGTGGCTTCATTGGCGACTTCCCCGGCGATGCCCGCCCCGCCGCTTGCCACGCCGCCGGCAGGCTTCTCTGCCGCTGACGCCCCTGCTGTGTCGCCATCGAGCTGCCGCAGCAACCCGCGGAATTCCATCCGCGCATAGAGCTCGCGCAACGCGGCGTTGTCCGTCGGCTGACGATGCAGTTCATCCACCTGCACCGGCAGTTCGACGTCGAGCTGGATGGTGGCGAGCCGCCGCGACAGGGCCAGCGTATCGAGCCCGGCGCGCAGGTTCTCGCCCACCTTGCCGCTGATCTCGTCAGCGTGCTTGAGCAGTTCGTCGATGGTGCCGTATGCCGCCAGCCACTTGGCCGCGGTCTTCGGGCCGACCTTGTCGATGCCGGGGATGTTGTCCGAGCTGTCGCCGATCAGCGCGAGGTAGTCGATGATCTGCTCGGGCCACACATCGAACTTCGTCTTCACGCCGGCGCGATCCAGGCGCGTGTTGCTCATGGTGTTGATGAGCGTGATGCGCTCGTCAACGAGCTGCGCCATGTCCTTGTCGCCGGTGGAGATCAGCACATCGCGTCCGGCGTCGGCGGCGCGGCGCGCCAGCGTGCCGATCACATCGTCGGCCTCGACGCCCGCAATGCGCAGCAGCGGCAGCCCCAGCGCCTGCACGGCAGCCAGCAGGGGTTCGATCTGCGAGCGCAGTTCGTCCGGCATCGGCGGGCGGTGCGCCTTGTATTCGGCAAAGAGCTCGTCGCGGAAAGTGCGGCCCGGCGCATCGAACACCATGACGATGGGGCTGGCCGCATGCTCGTGCAGGAACTTCTGCAGCATGTTGATCACGCCGAACACCGCGCCGGTGGGTTCGCCGCGCGAATTGGTCAGCGGCGGCAGCGCGTGGAAGGCCCGATAGAGATAGGACGAGCCGTCGACCAGAATCAGCGGAGACGGGCTGCTCACTGCTGCGGCCGCGCGGATTCTTCCTTCTCGCGATCGCTGCCGGCCGCGTCGCCCGAGGCCGGCGCGGTCGCGGGCGACGGCACGGTCTGGCTGCCTTCATCCGGCAAGCGCAGGTTGCCTTTCTGTCCGCAGGCCGCGAGCAGTGCCGCGAGTGCGCCGGCGGCCAGCCATCGCAGCGTCATTCAGGCGTTCCCGCTGGGCACGGGTTTGCCCTCGGCCAGCGCCATCCAGCCGCGCACCACGCGGTATGTGGCCCAGATGCCCGTGATGATGAGACCACCGAACAGGAAGGGAATGCCGATGAGGATCAGCGACAGCGGCCCGAACACGACCCAGATGCCGATGACGGCCACGAACGCGATCCAGAAAGTGCGGATCTGCCAGCGGAAGTGCGAGGCGAGCCAGGTGCCGCGCACCTCTTCGCGCTTCACGTAGCTCATCACCAGGGCGACGATGGAGGGCAGGCTGAACACGAACATGGTCGCGATGAAAGCCTGGCCGAACACGCCCATGGCGATCGCCACGGCATGCAGCGCGTAGATCAGCTTGGCCCAGGAGACGAGCCGGGGGTCCACGGCGACGGTTGTCGAGGCAGAGGAAATGTCGTCCATGGGCACAACGATACCCGAAGCGACGGATCAGGGGCGGTTCAATGCTCGCGAACCTGCCCTTGCCCTTCTGCAAGGCCGGAACTTGAGATCATGGGACAACCAGTGCCGCTGGCAGCGCCGGAATCTCCGCGGCGATCACCTGCTGCTGCGCGCGGCTGATGCCATAAATGACGCGCCGGCCGCGCGCGCTGCGATCCCAGGCCCACCCCTGGCCCTCGAAGGGCACGTCGATGGTGGTCACGTATTCCAGCGTCACGCCGGAGCGGGGCAGGCGCAGCACGTGCAACTCGGGCGCATCATGGCCGGTGGTATAGAGCAGCCCGTCATCGCCCCAGTCGCCGCCGGAGCATGAGCTGCGCCCCCAGGTGGCGATGACCTGTGGCGGGAACAGCCACGAGCGCAGCATCTGCCATCGGTCGTCGAATTCGCCGATATAGGTGGAGCGCTGGTCGTGGCCGGCGAGGGTGCCCGAATCGTTGTAGTAGGCGAAGCAGCCCCACCACGAACCCTTGTGCCGCACGGCCCAGGTCAGCGAACCGGGGCGCACGCCGAGGCTGCGGCTCGCTACCGGCCGCAGCGTGCGCGTGTCATGCGTCTCGAGTGAGCTGGCCGGCGGCAGCTGCGGGAAATTCGAATGCGCGAGGACCAGCCGGTTGCCGTCCACGTAACCCGAATTGAAGTGCACGATGGGGCCGCCGCGCGGGCTCACCCACTCGGCGACCCGTTCACCATTGTCCTTGCGATGCTTGACCAGCACATGGTTGCCGATGCCATAGAAGTGCGTGGCATCGACGGCCGCGGCCTGATTGGCTTCCATCACCGGCCAGCGATTCAGCTCCGTGGCCGCGACGCCATGACGCGTCAGCACCGGCGCCGGCGCGGCCGGCACGGTTTCCAGCCAGCGGCGATAGGCCGCGCGCCGCTCGTCGATATCGGCGCCTCCCTGTGCCGAGCTGGCAAGGGCGGGCGCGAGTGAGGCGAGCCCAAGCAATGCATGACGTCTGCTGATGTTCATGGCCGTCAGAACCTGCTGGTGATCTGGAGGCTCCAGGTGCGGCCGTTCAGCAGCGCCTGGCTGGTGCCGGGGTCGTAGCCGAAGCCGCCGGTGGCCAGCGGCGGGGCCTTGTCGGTGAGGTTGGCAATGGCCAGCCGCAGGCGCGTATCGCCCAGCCATGAGGCGCCCGGCTCGAAGCGATAGCCCACGGAGAGGTTGTAGCTCATCAGCGAGCCGATGACCCGGCGATACACCGTGCTGGTGGCGGTGGGGTGATAAGGCGTGATGTAGCTGGGCTCGCCCAGCGCCTCGTAAACGGCCTGGGTCACCGACGCGCTGTCGATGGTCTTGCCCACGTGGTAGATGCCGACGTTGGCATTCCACGCGTCGCGGTCCCACGAGATGTTGGTGGTGCTGCGCCACTTGGCCGCGCCGCCGACATACAGGCCGTTCTCGGTCACCGGCGTCACGCCGGTGGCGTTCACATTGCGGGCGCGCCACAGCCAGCTGGCCTCGGAGTTCACTACGATACGGCCCCAGTTCTGGCGCGGCGCGATGTAGCGGAAGCCGAAGTCCACGCCCTGGTGCTCGCTGGAGTTGAGGTTCACGAAGGGCTGGTTGCGCGACCAGATGCGGCCCGCCGGCGCGGCCAGGTTGCCTGGATTGGCCGCGTTCCAGGCCGCGAAGGCCGCGCGGTCGTCGTCGGTGAGCGCCAGGCGCACGATGTCCGGATCGCCGCGGTAGCTGGCCGTGCCGCTGCCAACGTCGATGTCGTTGGGGTTCACGCCGGCGGCGATCTGCGCCGCCGTATAGGCGCGCAGCAGCGCCGCGTCATTCTCGAGGATCTGCGTGGTGCTGCGGCTGCCCAGTAGATTGGTGCGGCTGATCTTCCAGTAGTCGGCCGTGACGGACAGACCCTGCACGCCCGGCACGTCCAGCACGAAGCCGAAGGTCACGCCCTCGGACTCCTGCGGCTTGAGGTCCGGGTTGCCGCCGAAGTAGCCGCGCGTGGTGTAGCGGCCCTCGTTGGTGTAGGGGTTGCGGTAGATGTCGAGGTCGCCGTCGGTCGAGATGCTCCACCGCGAGCTGGTGTACAGCGCGGCGAGGCTCGGCGCCATGAAGCCCTCATTGTAGGAGCCGCGCAGCATCAGCCAGCGCGTCGGCCGCCAGTTCGCGCCCACCTTGGGCTTCACCGTGGTGCCGAAATCGCTGTAATCCTCGAAGCGTGCCGAGGTGTTGATCTCGAAGCTGTGCACCAGCGGCAGCGAGTGCTCCGGGCTGACCAGCGGCAGCACCACCTCGGCGTAGGCGCTGAGCACGTTGCGGTCGCCGGCTACATCGGGGCGCGCCGGGTGCAGCAGGAAGTCGTTGTTGGTGGGGTCGAGGCCCGAATCGGCCGGGTTTTCGCCGTGGTAGGGCGGCCGTGTGTCGCTCAGATCCTCGATGCGGTATTCCGCGCCCAGCGCGGCCTTGACGTCCATGTCGCGCCACCTGAACAGCGTGCCGTTGACGCGGAAGTCGGCGCTGGCCAGATAGCTGCGCGCCTTGCGCCGGTAGACTTCGGAGAAGGAGTCGATGACGGACTGCGGGTTGGTATAGGGCTGGTTGACGACCACCGCGCCGTCGGCGATGCGGAAGGTATAGCCGAAGGGATTGAAGGCGTCGGCGCCGGTGCGCGCCGCGGCCGCCTGCAGCAGGCTCTCGCGCACATCGGGCGTTGCGCCGTCCTTGCCATTGACCTCGTTGTAGAACAGCGAGCTTTCCCAGTTCCACGAGCTGCTGCCGAACGCGCCGCGCAGGCCGGCGGTGAGACGCAGCGCGTTGTTGTCGGTCATCACGGTCTCGGGGCCCAGGTCCGCAATGGTCATTCTCGTGATGCTGACGCTGCGCGGCGTGCCCGCAAGGCGCGTGACGCCATCGCCGGCCGGATCGTAGAAGCTCGATCCATAGGGGTTGTAGGGGTTGTCCGCCGACAGCACCACGAAGGCGTCGGTGCCTGGCGCGTTCAGCGCCAGCGGCTGGCGGCGCATGGTGGATTTGGCGGCGTAGTAGCTCACGTCGGCAAAGGCCGTCACGCTGTCGGTGACATCGAGTTCGCCGGAGAAGAAGGCATCCCAGCGGCGCACGCGCGGCGAGGCGAAGCCGAACTGGTTGAGGTCGAGATAGAACTCCGGATTCGCCACGCGGGTGGGCGCGACGTTGGTCAGCGTGGGCACGCCGTTCACGGGGCGGAAGAAGTTGTTGGCGGTTCCCGAACCGATGCGGAAGGTGGGCCAGTAGCCGCGATCCAGGCGCGCGTCGAAGGGCCCGCCCGGATTGTCGAAGCCTTCCTCCGCGCGGGCGAGGATGTTGGTGTAGCTGCTGCTGAAATCACGGTCCGTGAGCCGCACTTCATCGCGATTCAGCACGTCCACCGTGCCGAACAGGCGGCCCCGGCCGTTGGCGAACAGCGAGCCGAAGGCGAGGCTGCCCTCCATGGCCACGCCGCCGCCGGCCTCCGGCCGGTCGTAGCGCAGGCTGGCTTCCACGCCTTCCATCTGGCGCTTGAGCACATAGTTGATGACGCCGCCGACCGCATCCGAACCGTAGATCGACGAGGCGCCGTCGCGCAGCACTTCGATGCGCTCGATGCCATGCGTGGGCAGCTGGTTCACGTTGACGGCCTGCGACAGGCCGGCGGTCATCGGGTTGACCGCCATGCGCCGCCCGTCCTGCAGGATCAGCGTTGCCGTGGCGCCCATGCCGCGCATGTTCAGGTTGGCGTTGTCGCCGCGCGCGCCGGAGGAGCCGAGGCGGGTTTCGTTTTCGGGCAGGTTGACGACCGAGGGCAGCGAGGTCAGCAGCTCCACCGGCAGCACCGCGTTGCGGGCTTCCATCGCCTCCTCGCCGATCACCGTGATGGGGACGATCTTTTCCATGTCGGCGCGGCGAATGTGCGAGCCGGTGACGACCACGGCTTCCAGTTCGTCCACGGTATTCTCAGTGGCAGGCTCCGCGGCCAGCGCCATCTGCGGCAGGTTCATCGCGCCATACAAGGCAGCTGCCACCGCGAACCTGATTGCTGAAACCCGACCGTGCCGAATCGAAATGCTCATGTCTTCTCCCCGAACTGCGACTCTGAAAAGCCATCAGCATGCGCGGGAGATGTTTCATCCTCGTTAAAGGACCGTGTCCTCTCAGGGCTCCGTGTGAACGATGCGCTTCTCGTATCTGCTGAGAGAGAGGTACAGCAGAGCGCCGATGACGGCGAACGTAACCAGAACCATGAAGCTGGCTGCCCAGTTCAGACGCTGCGCGAGAATCGGCATCACCAGGTTGGCTGCCATCTCGCCCACGATGTAACCGAACAGACCGACAAAGCCGACCGCGGCGCCCGCGGCCTTCAGGGGCACGACGTTGAGTGTCATGATGTTGACGATCAGCTGCGGGCCGTAGATCAGGCCACCCATCAGGCCGGTGGCCACGAGCAGCAGTGGGTATGAATGGTTACCCATGTAGAAGAACACCAGGCCGGCCAAAGCGATCAGGCTGATGAAGCCCACGAGAGACTGGCGGCTGGGCGCCTTGACCGCCACCCACGCGAAGAAGAAGCAGCCGGGAATCGCTACCCATTCCAGCATCGAAAACGCAGTGAGGTACTGTGCCTCGCTGAATCCCATCTCGGTGCCGAGGAATGCGGGCATCCAGTTGAGGATGCCGAAGCGCAGCAGATAGAGAATGGCGTTGATCGTGGCCACAGTGAGGATCACCCTGGAGCACAGCACCAGGCGCACGAACGTCCTGAAGTAGCCCTCGTCCGGAACTTCCTCTACCTCGGGCTCGCCGTAGGGGCCGTAGATCCTGTTGAGTCGGTCGATGCCTTCGACCTCGGGACGATCGCCGCCGAATTTCCAGAAGATGAAGCTCAGGCCGAGTACCAGCAGCCCGGGAACCAGGAAGCCGATCGTCGTGTTGCCGGGGCCTGTCATGGTGACCAGCCAGGTGATCATGAGCGGCAGGCCTGCGCCGCCGAGGTTCTGCGAAGTGTTCCAGATGGCGATGCCGGAGCCGCGCGTTCTGTTGGGATACCAGTTGGCGATCATCGCCATCGACGCGGGGGCGAGCGCTCCTTGCACCGTGCCCAGCGCCAGCATCAGCACGAACAGCAGCGCGTAGTTATGCGTGTAGCCCATCGCGATGCACAGCGCCGCCGAGACGGCGAGGCAACCGGCGAAGATGCGACGCAGGCTGACGCGGTCGGCGACCATGCCCATGAAGAACTTGGCGCAGCCGTAGGTGATAGTGAATGCCGTGAGAATGAAACCGATCTGGGTCAGCTCCCAGCCGTTCTCGAGGCGGATGGTCTCACTCTGCAGCTTGAAGTTGTTGCGCACCAGGTAAGCGCAGACGTAACCGAAATAGGCCACCAGGAAGACGATCTTCCGCCGCGCGAGATAGCGCATGAATCCGGAGGGGTTGGCTGCCCGGTAGCGATCCGTATAAACGATCTCGCCGTCCGCCGACGTGAAGCCTGTAGTGATGCCTGTGGTTATCGTATGGGCGGCAGGGGAGTCAGTGGTGTTCCTCGGCCCCTTCGAACTGGTCGGCATGGCACTCTCACGAAGCTTGTCATTCAGGGCCGGGTGCGGCCAGGCATGTCCGGCCAGCCAATGCAGCAGGCTGCCGGAACGGCTGGCTCAGATCAGGCGGGCGTGCTTCTGAAGCAAGAGTCGCAGGGTTCCGTGAACTTTTTGTTTCATTCGAAGCCGGCTCAGCGCGGCTGTTCGGCCGACTCCGTCTTCATGGGGCCTGTGCCCCACACCTGAATGATCGTCTCTTCGTCCTTGGCGCCATCGAAATGCGCCTGGTTCGAGTAGTGGATCACGAAGCTGCCGGCAGGGGCCGGCACGGTGCTGTCCGGATCGAACCGGGTGCCGGCTCCGACCCACCAAGTACCGGAGATCACCACGAAGAACCGGTCAGTGGTGTGCATGTGCGGGCGGCTCATGTTGCCGGGCAGCCACTTGATGCGCATGACGTATGGCCCGGGCTTGTCGGGATCACCGAACAACAGCGCGGTTTCGGCAGTGCCCTGGGCATTGGGCACCCACTTGATCTTTGCGGGAGGCACCACCTGCACGGCCTTCGGGTCGATGTCGGCCCGCGCGGCGGGTGCGGCCCATGCGAGCATCGTGACAGCCGCGATCGTGACAGCACAAACGGAGTGGTTCATGAGCAACCTCGCTGACGATGTTGTCTAGCTGCCTTTGGCCTTCGCCGCCACGCGCCGGTAGGCCTCGCGAAAGGGAATGCCTTCCTTCAACACCAGCTCGTAGGCCTCGTCCGCCGCGTGAATCGAGGGATCGATGCGGATGCGTTCGGCATTGAACACCACCTGTGGCAGCGCCGCGGCCATGATGTCCAGTGTCTGCGCGCAGATGTCGATGCCGCGGAACAGCGGGAACTTCAAGAGCTGCAGGTCGCGCTGGTAGCCGGAAGGCAGCTTTGCGGTGATGGCCAGCGCCTCGTTGAGGCTCGCCAGCGCTGTGGCGCTGCGGCCGCGCACCAGCTCGAACACATCCGGATTGCGCTTCTGCGGCATGATGGACGAGCCCGTCGTGAAGGCGTCGGGCAGCTTCACGAAGGCGAATTCCTGCGTGTAGAACAACAGCAGGTCGCTGGCCATGCGCGCCAGGTCCTGCATGGTCAGCACGATCTCGAACAGCAGCGCGCTCTCGGCCTTGCCGCGTGACAATTGCACCGCCGTCACCGGCTCCTGCACTTCATCGAAGCCCAGTTCCTTCGCCGTGGCCGCGCGATCGAGCTTCAGCGCCGGCGCGCCATAGCCTGCCGCCGAGCCCAGCGGGCTGCGTTCGATGCGCCGCCGCACGGCCTTGAGGCCCGCGGCGTCGTCCGCGAGTTCGCTGGCGAAGCCGCCGGCCCACAGCGCCACGGAGCTGGGCATGGCCTGCTGCATGTGCGTATAGCCGGGCAGTGCGACATTGCCCTGGCGAGCGGCGAGCGCTTCGAGCTCCTTCACCACGATAAGCGTGCCGGCCGCGAGGTCCTTCGCGGCATCGCGCAGGTAGAGGCGCAGCGCGGTGAGCACCTGGTCATTGCGTGAACGGCCTAGGTGCACGCGGCCGCCCGCGGCGCCGATCTTCGCCGTGAGATGCTTCTCGAGCGCGGTCTGGCCGTCCTCGTCCGCCAGCGTGATCTTCCATTCACCGCGCGCGTGGGCTGCGCCCACTTCGGTGAGCCCTTTCTCCATCGCCGCGAAATCATCGCCCGTGATGAGCCCGCGCGCGGCGAGCATGCGCGCATGCGCGATGGAAGCCGCGACGTCGTAGCGCACCAGGCGCTCGTCCAGTGCATGGTCTTCGCCGGCGGTGAACTGCAGCACGCGGCTGTCCAGCGGCGTGCCCTTGTCCCAGAGACGTGTCACGGTGATTCCTGTGGGGCGGCTACTTGCCGCCCTGCTGCTCGGCCTGGGTGAGCGCGTTGATGTCGTTGACGATCAGCGTGCCCATGCCTTCGTTGGTGAACACTTCGGTGAGGATGCTGTCGGGCGTGTCGTAGGAGATCACGTGCACGCGGCGCACGCCCCCGCGGATGGCTTCCTCGATGGCCTTGGCCTTGGGCAGCATGCCGTCCTTGATGGCGCCGGATTTGCGCAGCGCGTCGAGGCCCTTGAGGTCGGTATAAGAGACCACCGAGCCCGCATCGGCCACATCCTCCAGGATGCCCGGCGCGCCGGTGCACAGGATGAGCTTCTCGGCGCCCAGCGCCGCGCCGATAGCCGCGGCAACGGTGTCGGCGTTGATGTTGAGCAGCGTGCCCTTCTCGTCGGCCGAGAGCGGGCTCACGACCGGCATCAGGCCGGTGTCGAGCAGCTTCTTCAGCACGGATTCGTCCACCAGGTCGATGTCGCCGACGAAGCCGTAGTCCACGGTCTCGCCCTCGACCTTCACCGGGCCGCGCTTGTGCGCCTTGATGAGACCGGCATCCACGCCCGATACGCCCACGGCTTCGATCTCGAGGTCGCGGCAGATGGCCAGCAGCCGGGTGTTGATGAGGCCGTTGAGCACCATAGAGGTGGCGTCGATCGACTTCTCGTCGGTGACGCGACGTCCCTGCACCATGCGCGTCGGCACGCCCATGGCCTCGGTCACCTGCGTGAGCTGCGGGCCGCCACCGTGCACCATTACCACCTTCACGCCGAGGTAGTGAAGGATGGCGATCTGCTCGATCAGCGCCCGCGTGGCGCGCTGGTCGCCGAACACGGCGCCGCCGGCCTTCACGATGAAGGTCTTGCCCTTGTACAGGCGGATATACGGCGCGGCACTGCGCAGCGCGCGGATGGAAGCGGACTTGTCGTGGCTGGACGTGATCATGTTGGGGCGATTTTTCCGGAGGTTGTGGTTGAGGGTCAGCGGGCCAGCAGACGATGCAGCACGGCCATCTGCGCCGGCATGCGGTTGTAGGCCTCGCGCAGCACGACGCTGCGCGGGCCGTCGAGCACGGCATCGGTGACGGCGACATTGCGCCGCACCGGCAGGCAGTGCATGAAATGGCAGGCCGGGTCGGCCGGCGCGAACCAGGGCTCGTCCACCTTCCAGTGCGCGAGCTGCCGGCGCAGCTCGGCATCGGCGCTGGGGTCGCCGTAGTGGCGCGTCGAGCCCCATTCCTTTGCATAGAGCACGCGTGCGCCCTTGAGCGCGGCAGTGCGGTCGGTGGTCTCGGTGAAGGAGCCGCCCGAGGCCTTGGCCAGGCGCCGCGCCTTGTCGGCCAGCGGCTGCGGGATCTCGTAGCCCTCGGGCCGCAGCACCACCACTTCCATGCCGCGCTGCGCCGCCATGGTCAGCGTTGCCGCGGGCACGGCCAGCGGCAGCGCGCGCGGATGATTCACCCACGAGAGCACGAACTTGCCCTGCGCGGGCACGTCGAGCTCATCCATGGTTTTCCAGTCGGCCAGCGCCTGGCAGGGATGGTTCATGGCCGATTCCATGTTGACCAGCGGCTTGTCCACCAGCTCAGCCATGGCCTTGAATCCGGTCTCTGCCATGTCCGCCGCGAGGTCCTTGCCTTCGGCGAAGGAGCGGATGCCGACCGCGTCGGCGTAGGAGGCCAGTACCGGCAGCCCTTCGCGGATGTGCTCCGCGCGATCGCCGTCCATCACGGCGCCCAGCCTGGTCTCCAGCTGCCAGGTGCCCTGGCCCGGCGTGATGACGAAGGAGCGGCCGCCCAGCCGCGCCATGCCCGCCTGGAACGAGGCCAGCGTGCGCAGCGAGGGATTCATGAACAGCAGCCCCAGCACCTTGCCGGCCAGCGCTTCCGGTTCGGGCTCGCGTTCGAGCTTCTGCGCCAGCGCGATGAGGTCGCGCACGGCGGCGGGTTCGAGGTCCGCGAGGTCGATGAAGCGTTTCATGTCGTCGGGATGTCGCTTCAGGCCAGGCGCTTGAGCGCCGCGGCCAGCAGATCGACTTCCGCCTCCTTGAGGATGAAGGGTGGCAGCAGCCGCAACACATTCGGATCGCCGCTGGTGCCGGTGAGGATGTTGTGTTCGGCGAGCAGCTGCTTCTGCAGGCCACTCGCCGGCTTCGAGCAGATGAGCCCGGTGAGGAAGCCCTCGCCCTGGGTGCCGGTGACGGGACCGACCACGCAGGTGTTGCGTATGTAGGCCGCGACACGCCGCACGTTCGCCATCAGGTCTTCCTTCTCGATGGCGTCGATGCAGGCTTCGATGGCGGCCGCGGCCATGGGGCCACCGCCGAAGGTGGTGCCCAGCGAATCGAGCTTCACCGCGTCGGCGGCCTTCTTCATCAGCAGCAGCGCGGAGCAGGGGAAACCATTGCCCAGGGCCTTGGCGGTGGTGATCATGTCCGGGACCACGCCATAGAGGTTGGCGGCGAACGGCGCGCCACAGCGGCCCATGCCGCATTGCACTTCGTCGAAAATGAGCACCGCGCCGGTCTCATCGCAGCGCTTGCGCAGCGCCTGCAGATATTCGGCGCCCAGATCGAAGGCGCCACCGACGCCCTGCACGGGCTCGACGATGACGGCGGCGGTCTTGTCGGTGATGCGCGCCAGCGCGGCGGCGTCACGCCGCGGCAGGAAGGTCACATCGAAGGGCGCGCGCGGAAAGCCGAACCATTTCTTCGCGGCGCCCCAGGTGAGCGCGCCGGCGCCGGCCGTGCGGCCGTGGAAGCTCTGCTCCAGCGCCACCACTTCGGTGCGGCCGGGGTTCAGCGTGAACGCCATCTTCAGCGCGTTTTCGTTGGCCTCGGCGCCGCTGTTGATGAAGAACACGCTCTCGACCGGCAATTGCGAAAAGGCTATCAGCCGGTTGGCGGCGCGCGTGCGCACATCCATGGGCACGGCGTTGCTCTGGAAGTTCACGGTGCGTGCCTGTTCGGTAAGCGCCTGTGTCCAGGACGGATGTCCATAGCCCAGCGCCGCCACGGCGTGGCCGCCGTAGAGATCGAGCACGCGACGCCCGTCGGTGCTGTACAGCCACACGCCCTCTCCGCGCAGCACTTCGAGCGGATACTGCGCGAATACCGGCGCCAGCGGATCGTGCGCGCCGTGAGTGGAATCGGAGCCCGGGGCCATTGCCTGTGAAGAGTTCATCGTGTTTCCAGTTGTCAGGTCCAGCCGGCAGCCGGTGCGGTGAGGCCGGCCGTTTCGGGCAGGCTCATCAAGCGGTTCATCCACTGCACGGCGCCGCCCGCGGCGCCCTTGTTGAGGTTGTCCAGCACGCTCATCACGGCAACCACCTTGCCGTCGGTGGCCACCGACAGGCGCGCGTAGTTGCTGCCGGCCACATCCTTCACGCGCGGCGCCTGCGCGCTCACCCGCACGAAGGGCGAGTGCGCATAGAACTTCGCGAAGGCCTCGACGAGTTCGGCCGAGGTCGCTGGCTTTGCAAGCTGGGCCTGCACGGTGACATGGATGCCGCGCGCGAACGGCCCCGAATGCGGCACGAAGGCGAAGTGGGCATCGACACCGCTCACGGCCTTCGCGACCTCTGCGATCTCCGGCGCATGCCGGTGCGCGAGCGCGTTGTAGGCATACAGGTCGCTGTGCCGCTGCGGATGGTGCGTGCCTTCGGTGGGCTTGCGGCCCGCGCCGGTGCTGCCGGTGACGCCGGCGACGAACAGCGTGGGCTGGGCGATGCCGAGCTTCAGCAGAGGCACCGAGGCCAGCAGGATGGCCGAGGAGAAGCAGCCCGGATGACCCACATGCGGCGTGGGAGAGGCAGCCAGATGCTCGGGCAGCGCGCAGGTGAACTGCGCCAGCCGCGCTGGCGCGCCATGGTCATGCTTGTAGACCGCGGCATAGGCCTCGTTGGTGGCAAAGCGGTAGTCCGCGGAAATGTCCACCACGCTGGGCCTGGTGCCGGCAGCTTCGGCCCTGGCGAGCAGCCGGTCGATGAGCGCCGCGGAGGCGCCATGCGGCGCGGCCGAGAATATGGCGGTTCGCGGCAGCGTAGCCACCAGCTGCTCGATCTCCTCGATGGAGGAGAACTTCGTGTCCGGATACACCGCGGCGAGGTGGCCGAAGGACTTGGCCACCGCTTCGCCGGGCTGGCTGTCCGAAAGGATGCCCGCAAGCTTGAAGTTCGGGTGCCCTGCGATGAGTCGCAGCAGCTCGCCGGCCACGTAGCCGGTGCCGCCGAGCACGATGGTGGGAATGGCGGTGTTCATGGCGATCTCAGGCCGCCACCGGCGCGGGGAACTTCGCGGTGAGGCCGATGCTGTCGATCACGCAGTCGCCCAGCGCCGCGCCATTGGTGATGGCGTTGAAGGCCTTGACCTGCATCTGCTCGCCGATGATGTCCACGCCCACGCTGTTGTCGGTGGCCGGCCCCGTGACCACGGCCGGTTCGATGCCGAAGCGCTCGCGCAGCAGCCGCACGCCGCCCCAGGCCGCCACCGGATCGTTGGCCGACAGCACCACGCTGGTGAGCGCGTTGCGGATGTCCTCGCACTCGAGGATGGCGTCGACGCCATAGGTGCCGATGAGGCCATCGCCCAGCTCGAACACGATCACGTCGGGCTTGCGCGCCGCAAGCTCGGTGAGCATGGCGCGCGTCAGCGCCGGGCCGGACTTGCCCGTGGTGGTGACGATGCCCAGATCGGTGAAGATCATCGAATTGCGCGCGCCCGAATCTTCCATCGCGAGGATGTCACGCCGCAGCGACACGCCCGTGGCCTTGAACACGTCCACGGTGAGGCCGCGATGACGCATGCGCGAGACGATGGAGCAGGCCGCCGCCGTCTTGCCGGCTTCCATGCAGGTGCCGGCCAGCGCCACCACCGGCACGCCGTTGGTTTCGAGCCGTGCATCGGGGTCGAGCTTGCGCGAGCCCACGCGCGCCGGCACGCCGATGCGTTCGCCGAGGTAAGGGAACTGCAGCACCACGCCGAGCACGCGGCAGTCGAAGGGCTGGCCCTTGTCGGGGTTCACCGAGTCGCACACGCCGAGCACGCCACCGATGTTGAGCATCTGGATCACATCGCCGCGCTTGAGCGAGGCGGGCACATGGCCCGAATAGCCGAACAGCGCGCGCCGCGGCCCAAGCGCACCCACGACGATATCGCCGCGCATCACCTTGGCCATGCGGCCGCTGGTCAGCTCCAGCGTGTTGTAGTTGGACTTGTTGGTGAGGATCTCGACCACCAGCACCACGCCTTCTTCGGACGGAATGTCGTCGGAAATGCGCAGATCGTGCTTGAGGCTCAGCGCCTGCGTCACCGAACCGATCTTGTCGACCACCACACTTCTCATCGCGGTACTTTCCTTCTGCCTGGCCTACTTGCTCGCCTGTTCGCCGGCGCGGCGGTGGAACACGCCCGTGAGGGCGACGATCTTGGAGAAGCCCAGCGCGTCCTGCGGCGTCCATTCGCCCACGGCTTCGCCGTAGACGCCCTTGGAGGCCTTCATCAGCGAGAACGGCGACTCGACGCCCTCGACGAAGCAGGAACCGGGCCGCAGCAGCACATGCACATCGCCGGTGACGCGCTCCTGTGAAGAGAGCAGCAGCGCCTCGATGTCGCGGCACACCGGATCGAGCAGTTGCCCTTCATGCACCAGGTCGCCGTAGGGGCCGGCAACCAGGTCCTTGATGCGCTGCTGGCGCGGCGTGGTCACGAGCTTTTCCAGCTCGCGATGCGCGTTGAGCAGGATGTCGGCGGCCGGCGCTTCGAAGGCCACACGTCCCTTGGTACCAATGATGGTGTCGCCCAGGTGGATGCCGCGGCCGATGCCGAAGCGCGCGCCGATTTCTTCCAGCCGTTCGATCACTTCCACCGGCGTCATGGTCTTGCCGTCGAGGCCCACGGGCCGGCCCTTCTCGAAGTGGATGCTGTGGTGCTGCGGCATGGCCGGCTTGTCGAAGGCGTCCTTCGACAGCACCCAGGCGCTGTCCGGGATGCTGCCGGTGGAGGTCAGCGTCTCTGTGCCGCCGATGGTCACGCCCCACAGGCCGCGATTGATGGAGTACGCGGCGCCATGCGGCGGGATCGGCAGGTTGCGCTCCTTGAGATAGTCGAGCTCTTCCTGGCGCTTGAAGGCCTGGTCGCGCACCGGCGCGAACACTTCCAGGTCCGGCGCCAGCGTGCGCAGCGCGACTTCGAAGCGCACCTGGTCGTTGCCGGCCGCGGTGCACCCGTGCGCGATCATGTTCGTGCCCAGCTCATGCGCCACGCGCGCGATGGTCTGTGCCTGCATCACGCGCTCGGCGCCCACGCACAGCGGATAGAGGTTGCCGCGGCGCACATTGCCCATGATGAGGAAGCGCAGCACCTGCTCGAAATAATCGGCGCGCGCGTCGATCTGGTGATGGTCGATGGCGCCCAGCGCCAGCGCGCGCTCGTGCAGGGTTTTCGCCTGCGCGGCGTCGATGCCGCCGGTGTCCACGGTGACGGTGATGACCGGCCGCCCCGTGTTCTCGGCCACCCAGGGCACGAGGAAGGAGGTATCGAGGCCGCCGGAATAGGCCAGAACGATGGGCTGGACGCCCGTGGGGGAAGTCTTCGACATGATGGTTACTTCTTAGATGCGGAAAACGGAGTGCAGGTGGTCGATGAGGCGCGACTGCGCCTCGCCATCCTGCGTGGCGATGAAAATGGTGTCGTCGCCGGAGATGGTGCCCACCACCTCGGGCCAGGAGACCCGGTCGATGGCCAGCGCCACGCTGGCGGCGGCGCCCACAGAGGTGCTCACCACGGTGAGCGAGGGGCCGGCCGCGCGGATGCTGCGCACGAAGCGCGCCACGGCCGTGAAGCTGCCCGGCGCCGGAGCAGCTTCCTCGCCCGGAGGCAGGTAGCGGCCGCCGGCCTTCAGCACGCCCAGCTCGCGCATGTCGCGGCTCACCGAGGACTGCGTGACCTCGAAGCCGTCCTGCTTCAGCAGGCCCACGAGGTCCGACTGCCGGCGCACGGCCGCGCCGCGCAGATGGCGCAGGATGGCGTCGCGGCGGTCGGTGAGGTGGCGGTCCATGTGCATAAGAATTCAAATTCTATGCATAAATAATCAGCACTGCAAGCGCCAGGCCGTGATGCCGGCCTCTGGCGCGCATTTTGACGCAATTGCGGCAGAATCAAGGCTGGAAGTATTACCGGGCTGGGTCGTGTAATACTTCCATGCAAATGGCGAACGCACTGACAGTGAAAGGGCAGGTCACCATCCCCAAGCGGGTCCGCGACGCGCTGGGCCTCAAACCCGGCGACGAGGTGGATTTCGTGGTCGACGAGCGTGGGGAGGTGGTGCTGCGCAATGCGGGGGGAGGCGGCGCGCTGCAAGCGGCGCCGGAGCCGCGCCCGGACCGGTTCGACCGCGCCATCGGCTGTGCCGACTTCAAGTGGGGCAGTACGGCCGAATACATGAAGTTCATTCGCGGTGACGACTACGTCATCAATGGGGAGCCGTAGACTGGTGTTGCTGGTCGACACCAATGTTCTCATCGACATGGTTGAAGGCGATCCCCGGTGGCACGAATGGTCGGTACGCCAGATGCGTCATCAGTCACGCGTGCATGAACTCGCCATCAACCCCGTGATCTACGCCGAGCTTGCGTCGTCATTCGCATCGCAGGCGAAGCTGGAGCAGTGCATTGACGATCTGGAGCTTGGTTTCAGGGACATGTCGCGGCAGGCTCTGTTCCTTGCGGGTGTCGCCCACCGGCACTACCGCAGGGCAGGCGGGCCGCGCCTTTCAATCCTGGCGGATTTTCTGATCGGCGCCCATGCCGCGGTGCTGGGCTGCGGCATCCTCACGCGCGACGAACGACGTTATCGCCACTATTTCCCGCGCGTGCCGCTGGTCACGCCGTAGCCGTTTCCCGGGCTACTTCTCGACGGTGTAAACGATGTCGGCACTGCGCGCCTTGCCGGATTCGGTCTTCAGCGTCCAGTTGTCGGTGATGGTGTAGCGCAGCTTCAGCGTGTTGATGGCCTCGGCCAGCGAGATGCCGTAGCTCACATAGAGCCGCGGCGAGAGGTATTTGCCCAGAACCAGGCTGGTCTCGTTGCTCAGGTCCGATTCGATGCTCACGTCCTCGATGCCGACGCGGTTGCCGAATTGCTGCGCGAGAATCGCGCCGCCCTGCGCCAGCAGGTCGTTGCGCGCCGAGCCGTTCTGGCTGCTGTTCTGCACGCTTTCGAGCGAACCGCCGGCGAGGATCAGCGAGGCGATCTGCGACTGCGGGATCGAGGGTTCGGAGAAGAAGGTCATGCGCGGCGCGCGCAGTGTGCCGCGCACGTTGACACCGGCGGTGATGTCGGGGAATTCCTTCTGCGCGCGCAGGTCGATGCCGGGGTCGCCGAGCGGTCCGTTGTTGAACAGCAGGCGGCCGCGTGAAATGTCGAGCAGGCGTCCGAGCGCGGCATAGCGGCCGGAGGTGACATTCAGTTCGCCCAGGCCGCGGGTTACCCCGCTTTCTTCCAGCTTCACCTGGATGCCGCCGCCCAGTTTCGCCGTGAGGCCCAGCGCATCGACTTCCACCGCGTCGCCGAGCTCGAGGCGGATGTCGCTGATCACCAGCCAGCGCTGCGCGGGGTCCACCGGCTCTGTGCCCACCAGCACCTCGTCGTCGGAAGCCAGCACGGCGTTGGTGAGATCGGCCGGCTCCAGGCGCGCGGCGGGGATCTTCACCGTGCCGGTGGCGTTGATGCGCCGGCCGGCCAGATTGAAATCCAGATTGGGCGAGGCGTGGATGCGCGCCTCGGGCACATCCACCAGCAGCAGGTTTTCGCCTTCGATATGCAGGTCGCCGTAGGGCTCGAGATCGCGCCAGCTCAGACGGCCGCTGACTTTGGCGCTGCCTTCGCCGATGCGCGTCTGGCCGGTGAGGCGCAGCGTGTTGGTGTCCAGGTCCGCGTCGAGGTTCAGGTCCCGCATCGACAGGTTCACCTGATAGCTGTCGATGCGCGCGTCGCGCAATTGCAGGTGTCCCGCGATGGTGGGCGAACCCAGCGTGCCGCCGAGCCGCACTTCACTGTTCAGCCTGCCGGTGGCGCGGTCGATCTCCGTCACATGGGCTTCGAGGATGCCCAGACCGCTGGTCGCGACTTCGAACTGGCCGCTGACGGGATGATTCTGCCAGCGTTCGCCTTGCCGCTGCCCCCGCAGCCCGCCGCGTACATGGCCTGCTTCACCGGCGTCGAGGCCGACGGTGACGGAGAAATCCGCATCGGTGGCGCTGGCGTCGATGCGGCCCGAGCCCAGCGCCGTGCGTTCGGTGCGATCGTTGCCGACGTGATGCACCAGCTCGGCGTCGGCAAGTTCCGCGCGCACTTCCCCGGTGGGCAGGCGGCCGGGACCACCCATGGCGTGGCCGGCGAGATTGATGGCGCCGTTGTAGTCGATGTTCTGTGCCAGGCCCGCCGTGAGCATGCGCAGCGGCAGTTGCGTGGCGGAGAAGCGGCTTTGCCAGTTCTGCGGATTGTGCTGCAGGGCAAGACACAGCCTGGCCTCGTCGCCCGTGAGGCACAGGTCGGCCAGATCCAGCGTCTGTGCGGAGAACGCAAGGTCCGCGGGCTTCTCCAGCGTCAGGCGCAGGTTGCGGGCCGGGTCCACGTCGTCGATGCGCAGGCTCTGCAGTTTTCCCTGCCAGCGGCCGTCAGCGAACACACCCTCGGCGGTGAGTCCGGCGTGCGCCGGCGCGGCCTCGAAATCGGCCACGATGCGCTGTGCCGCAGGTCTGCCGGAGAGCACGATGGAGGCGCGCTCCATCTTGCGCAGCCCGGCCGCAAGGCCCGTGAGCCGGATCTGGCCGGCGGTGTGTCCCTCCGCTCCAAGGTCCAGATCCACATCGGCATCCAGCGCCGCAAGCTCGGTCGAGCCCCAGCTGAAATCCGTGCCGCGCGCCTTGAACAGCAGCACCGGCGCCTGGCTGTTGCCGGCAATGCGGCCGCGCACACTGAGGCGGCCGCGCGCTTCGCGGTCGAGCAGGCTCAGGTCGTCGGCATCGAGCGCGAAGGTGAGGTCGCGCCGTGCATCGCTGAACTGCCCATCCAGCTGCAGCTGCGTGCGGCCGAGGCGCAGGTCCACATTGTGGAACTGCCAGGCATCGCTGCCGGCGGCTCGTTCGGCGCGTCCCTGACCCTGGGCGCTGGCATTGCGCAGGCTGCCGGTGAGACGTCCGATGCCGATGGACAGCGTGCCATCGTCACCGAAGGGAGCGCCCGAGGCATTGATGTCGAAGCTCAGCCGGCCGGGAAGGTCGGCGCGCAATGCGGCGGGATTGATGCGTTCGACGCGTCCTTCGACGTGCCAGGCTTCGTCGGGAGTCCAGCGCGCATGGCCGTCGAGTGTGGCGCTGCCCTCCAGCAGCTGCAGTTGCGCATCAGCGAAATCGAAGCGTTCGGCGGACAGCTGGCCGTTGACCGTGAAGGGCATGGGCGGCAGGTCCGCCGAGGTGAATTCACCGCTGGCTTCCACATTCCAGGGTTTGGCGCCGCGCAGGTTGTACCTGCCTTCAGCGCTGACTACCGAGATTTCCTCGCCGGTGAGCGGCCAGCGGAACTGCGTCCAGTCGCCCGAGAGATCCAGCACCGTGCCGCCTGCGTCCGCCAGCGTCACGCTGCCCTGTGTGCTCAGCAGCGCGCCTGAACCGACATGCCGGGCGCTGGCCGAGTGAATGGCAAGGCTGCGGTTGCGGTAGAGGCCGTCGAAGCTCACATCGAAGGCGCCCGCCTTGAGTCCCGCCGGTATGGCGCGGCCGCGCGCGCGATAACCCTCGTCATCGGCTTCGATATCGAGCTGGCCCGAGATCAGGCCGAGCGCGTTGCCGCCGCCGAAATCGGTCAGGTCCACATCGCTGACATCCGCCTTGCCGCTGTAGACCCAACCGCTGTTGAGGTCGATGACCTGCCCTTCGGAGCGGGCACGGAAGGGCGTGTCGATGGCGGCGTGCACCGGCAGGGCGTCCAGGTCGCCATCGAAGGACGCGCGCATCTGCCACTCCGGCAGATCCTCCGGCTGGTAACGCAGCTGCAGCGCTCCTTCCAGCCCCAGCGGCAATGCCGAGTGCAGCCGTACCGTGCCTTCGGCGCGCAGGCGTTGCTCCGGCAGCTCCAGCGCCGCGCGGCGCAGGCGGATCTGCGACGGGGTCACCCGGCCCGCGGCGCGCACATTGCGTGCCTCGTAGTGCTGGCCGCTGATCAGCGTCAGCCCGCCCGATGCCACCGTGAGATCCTCGACATTGATCTGCAGCAGCCGCGCGAGGAAGCGCGGCGCGCGCGGTTTGCCGTCACTCTCGGTGCTGCGGAACACAGTGACGTCGGCGCGGCCGACCCTGGCCTCCTGCAGCTGGATGCGCTGCGCCAGCAGCGGCACGAAGTTGATCTTGCCGGTGACATCGCGCAGGTCGGTGTCGGCGAGACGGTGCTGCACGCGCAGCCGCTCCAGATGGAAGCCATGGCGCAGGGAGCCGGAGGCGCCCTCCACCGTGAGGGTGACGGGGCCGAAGGTGCGATTGAGTCGCGCGGCCATGAACTGCAGCCCCGATTCGGTGCCCGCGGTGTAATAAAGCGCCGCGGTCGGCGCCAGCAGCAGCATCGTCAGCAGATCCAGCAGTATGGGGTAGCGGATCTTCACAGCTTGGGCGAGATGTTGAGGTGCAGGCGCGGACTGCCGTTGCGCGACAGCGGCTGGGCGATATCGAGGCCAATGGAAACCACCGGCAGGCGATAGCGCAGGCCGACGCCGGCGGAGTATTCCATGGGGTCGCCGAAGCGGTTGAAGGCATTGCCCGCATCGAAGAACGTGGCGACGGCAAAATTGCGCGGCAGGTCGCGCGCCAGTTCCACGCTGCCCACCATGAGGTTGCGGCCGCCGGTCTTCTGCAACTGCGTGGTGCCGTCACGCATGATCACGTTTTCTTCCGGCGAGAGGCTGTTGTAGGCAAAGCCGCGCACGCTGCGATCGCCGCCGGCGAAGAAGCGGTAGATGCCGGGCAGGTCGCTGAAATTGCGCGCCAGGCTGACGCCGAATTCCGCGCGCAGCAGCAGATGCCAGCGGTCGGAAAGATTGAACACGCGCTCGCTCTGCAGCAGCAGCCGCAGGAAGTCCGAATCCGAGCCCAGCGCCGAGTGGGAGCCGATCAGTTCGGCATAGAGCTCGCGGCTGAACAGTGCTTCGCCCAGGAAACCCTCCGGTACCGAGGCATAAGTGATGCCGGGCACCAGCAGGTTGGCCGACTGACGGTCGAGCGCGCCGCGGTTGGTCACGGTGTGGGTGGCCGCTACCGACAGCACCTGCTGCCAGCGACCGCTGACCTGGGTGATGGAGGGTCTGATCGAATATTCCTGCGTGTTCAGATCGCCGAATTTCTCGGCGCGGCTGATCGCATCCAGCGACAGCTTCTCCAGCGCCGGATCGCCGATGGGAATGTCATAGCGCGCATCGAGCCGCTGGGTGATGGCCGAAGCCTTCAGCTCGATGCGCAGCCGGTGGCCGTGCTCGTTCACGCGCGAATCGAGCCAGCCGATGGTGCCGCGCACGGAAGTGTCGGTGCCGTAGCCGGCGCCGAGCGTGAACTGCCGGCGGCTCTTGGTGGCGGTGATCGCGATGGGCACCGTCAGCGTTTCGGGGTCGCGGTCGCGCGGGCTGACTTCCACGGCCGCGAAATACAGGCTGTCGTCGAGCGCGAACTGGGTGCGCAGCAGCTGCGTGACGCTGTAGGCGTCGCCCTCCCTGAAGCGCAGGAAGCGCCGCATCAGCTCGGGCCGGATCACCGACTGGTCTATGGAGACCTCTCCGAAGTGGTATTGCGAGCCGGTTTCCAGCGCCACATCGATCTCGGCGGTGTGCGCCTGCGGGTCGACCAGCATCTGGTTGCGCAGCAGCCGCGCGTCGAGATAGCCGTTGGCGGCCGCGGTGCGCGTGAGTTCGCCCTTGGCCTGCTCATACTGGCCGTGGTTGAGCGTCATGCCGGCGGAGATCAGCGGAAACTCGGCCAGCGCGGTGAACGAAGGGTCGCCGGCGCCCGGACCCGTGACCTCGATGTTGACCCGGGTGATGCGCACCACCTGGCCGCGCTCGATGTTGATCGCCACCTGCCAGCCATTGCCGTCGGGACGGAACGTTGCGCGCACCGTGGGGTCGTAGTAGCCGAAAGGCCGCAGCGCGCTGCGCACCTCGCCATCGATGCGGTTGAACAGCCGCGTCATCGTGTCCTCATCGACGCCGGAACGTTCCCGGTAGCGCTCCACGCTGAGGAAGGTGAGCACATTGCGGCGCAGGTCGCCGTCCACGCCTTCGATGTCGATGCGGATGTCGGCCAGCGCCGCGCCGCTGCACAGCGCCAGTGCGGCGGCCAGCAGGCGCAGCGCCTTCATGCCGCCATCCGTGGAACGAGCGTCAGGCGCGCCGCGCCGGCGGGGCTGCCGCCCGGACCGAAGTTGCGCTCCTCGATGACGGTGGCGCCGCGGCGCTCACGCAGGATCACGGTGGAGGCACGGGTGCCGAACACCTCGCCAGCCACGAAGGGGCCTGCGCCTGCCGGCCATGGCAGGCCCTGGATGCCATCGGAGACTGCTTCGCGCTGCCGTAGCGTTGCGAACAGGGTCTGCAGGTCGGCGCTGCCGGCATCCACATGGGCATGCATGGCCGTCACGGCCTGTTGCAGCTTGGGCCAGGCCGTGCCCAGCAGGTGATTGGATATGGCGTGTACTCCTGGCGCGAGCGGCTGGGCGAACACCGGCGCGCGATTGGATACATACCACAGGGAATGGGCGTCGCCGAGCAGCAGGTTGAAGCCCGCGTAGCCGGCCGCGCGCGCTTCGATGCGTCGCGCATGCGCCTCGGGTGTTTCGCCGGCGGCAAAGAAGCCCGCGACCAGATCGCCGCGCGATCGCGCCAGCGGCGCGGGCGCTTCCTGCCGCTCGTGGAAATTGGTCACGGCCGCAAAGCGGCCATCCTCGTGCGCGCCGAGCCATGTGCCCGCGGCCGCAAGGTCGCGGCCGGCGGCAAGGCCAGGCTGGTCCGCCCAGCGGTCCAGCGCGCGCGTCGGGCGCGCGTACAGTTCGTCGCGGTTGGCGGCCAGCACCAGGTCGTGCCGCGGATGGATCTGCCAGGCCAGGACGATGAGGCACATGGGTCAGGCTTCCCCGAGCCAGGTGTGGATGAGGCGGCGTGAGATGGATTCCGGCGGCGGCAGCAGCACAGCGCCATTGCGGATCTGGTCGCGTGTGAACCAGCGCGCATCCTCGAGCTCCGCGTCATGCAGCTGCGGCGGCGCCCAGACGCCCTGCGCCCTGAAGCCCAGCATCAGTGAGGCCGGGAAAGGCCACGGCTGGGAGGAGTGGTAGCGGATGGCATTGACGGCGATGCCGGTTTCCTCGGCCACCTCGCGGCGCACGGCGTCTTCCAGTGATTCGCCGGGCTCGACGAAGCCGGCGATGGTGGAGTAGCGGCCCTGCGGCCAGCCCGCCTGGCGGCCCAGCAGCGCGCGATCGCCGTTCTGCACCAGCACGATGATGGCCGGATCGATGCGGGGAAAGCTCTGGTAACCGCAGGCGCGGCAGGCGCGCGCATGCCCGGCGCGCTCCGCGTGCAGCGTGTGACCGCAGCGGCTGCAGAAGCGGTGGGTGGAGCGCCACAGGGACAGGGCGCGCGCGTAGGCGAGCAGGCCGGCGTCCTGCGCCGGCAGCTGGCTGGCCAGCGGACGCAGTTCGGCGAAGGCTTCTTCCTCCGCGACCGCCTGGGGCAGGTCCTCCGGCAGTTCCAGCAGCAGACAGCGATGCTCGCGATACCAGCCCAGCAGCAGCATCCGGTCCGGATCGGCCACCGAGCGCACCCGCTCATCGGCGGCGGAAAGCAGTGCCAGCGACAGCTGCGCGCCCGAGCCGCGCATCAGCGCCGTGCTGCCGCGCATGACCACATAGACGGTGTCAGGGTCGGCTCTGGCTTCCTCCAGCCAGTCGGACTTCAGGCGCGCGTCGGCGCGCCGGTCCAGATAGCCGCCAGCAAATAGATTCTCCGGGCTCATGCGGGTCCGTCGGTTCCAGGCCGGCAATGATATCAATGCCAAACCGAACCTCGCCTGAATGCGCGGCCGCGGCGGCGTTCAGAAGCCGAATTTCCCCTGCGGCGAGCCCTCGCAGGCAAGGCAGCGCCGGCCGTTCATCGCCAGCCGGTCGACCACGATGAGGCCATTGCAGTCGATGCAATGCGCGGCGCGCAGTTCGTCCCCGCAAGCCAGGGCGGCGATCAGGAACACGGCATGCTCGAAGCTGATGCGCGGCTCGGGCACCAGGCGGCGGTAGGTCTCGAAGGCCTCGCACAGCGCCTCGCCGCGCTGCATGCCCGGCAGGTGACGGGCGGCATCGGCGACCTGCGTGGCAGGCATGACGCCGAGCAGGTAGCAGACGCTGGCCAGCACCGCCGCCTCGTGCCGCATGCGCGGGCTGCGCGTGAAGTAAGCCGACTGCCGGGGTGATTTGCCGCGATGGCGGGCGACTTTCGCGCTGCTGCCCGCCGCGATGTAGGAACGGTAGAGCTTGCGGATCCGGTCGTCGGTGAGCCCGGTCCAGGTGCGGATGGTGCGGGTGCGCGCCTCGTGGTGGATGAAGCGCAGGGCCAGGTCGAAACGCTGGCGGTCGCGGCTGTAACGGTCGTCGGAAATCCTCATTTGTGCTCCCTGCGCGACCTTGTGAGAATGGGGTCGTTTTCAGATTTGGTAGAAATCTACCAAATTTGGAGTCTCGCCAAGAGGGGCTTCGCGCAGGATTATTTCGTGCGAATACGGAGGAATCGCGATGGATGCCGAAGTACGCGGTGCGGCCGGGCCGCAATGGCTCGCCGGTCAATGGTTCGCCGATCAGGCGCTGGAGCCGCTGGCCGAGATCAATCTCCAGTGCCTCGATCTGTTGTGCGCAATGGCGCAGGCGGGCGGTTCGGCGCTGCCGGGCATGCTCGCGGCCCAGCCCCATGTCTGGAAAACGCTCTCGCCGCAGGCGCGGCTGCGGCTTGCGGGCAGCCCTTACCTGCTGGTGGATGCCGGCTTCAGCGACGAGGTGCGCTGGCAGGCGCTGTCGGCGCGCGCGGTGCGCGACCTGCCGCGTGAATTTGCCCAAAGTGCGTTCATGGGCGCCGCGGTGCGCGATTTCGTCCGCCGCGTGCTGGTCTACAGCTGGCATCTGGTGCGCGCCGAGCGCCAGCTGGCGCGGCTGGTGTTCGGCATGACGCCGGCCTGCGCCGCGCTGCTGTCCGGGCTGCGTCTGCGGGATCTGGACTGGCTGGCTGAACAGCAGCCCGGCTGGGTGCGGCCGCGCTGGGAGACGCAGCCGGCGATCTGGGGGCGTCTGCTGCAGGCGGCGGCCGGGGGCGATCAGTCCGTGCTGACGCAGGTGAGCCTGCGGGGCATCCAGCTGCTGGCTGCAGACTGCGTGCCTGCGGGCGCCGCGCATTCCCGCATGGCGCGCGCGGGATAGCCAGGCACAGGTCGGCTATAGTTGCCGCCCGCGGTGCCACGCACCGATGAGGCGATGAATCTTGAGTATGCATGACGAGAGTCGGCGGGCGGCGCATCGGGCGCTGCGCGGCGCCGGCATGGTTTGTGTTGTTGCGCTGCTGGCGGCCTGCGCGGCAGTGCCGGACAAGGGTGCGGCGCCCCCGGGCGATGCCCATGCGCAGCTGGTCGCGCTGGTGGAAGGCGAGCATCGTTCGGCCGCCAATCGCGCGCGCGATGTTTACCGCCATCCGGTGGAAACCCTGGAGTTCTTCGGCATTGCGCCCGACATGGAAGTGGTGGAGCTGTGGCCGTTCGGCGGCTGGTACACCGAGATCCTGGCGCCCTACCTGCGCGACCGCGGCATCTATTACGCGGCGGCCATGGACCCGGATAGGGCGAGCCCGGAGGAACTGCGCTACAACGAAGGCCTGGAGCAGCTCTTCTCCACCCGTCCCGACCTGTATTCGAGGGTGCGGATGTCGGTGCTGGACAAGAACAGGATGGAGATAGCGCCGCCCGGCACGGCCGACCTCGTGGTGTCGTTCCGCAATATCCACAACTGGGTGTGGGCGGGCATGGAGAAGGATGTGTTCGCCGCGGCTTTCCGCGCGCTGAAGCCGGGCGGAGTGCTGGGCGTCGTCGAGCACCGTCACCCGGACCCGGATTTCGAGCCGCGCCAGCCCGGGCAGGGGTATGTGGGCGAGGAATACGCCATCCGGCTGATCGAATCGGCGGGGTTCCGCCTCACCGGCCGCTCCGGCGTCAACGACAATCCCCGCGACACCAAGGACTATCCGCGCGGCGTGTGGACCCTGCCGCCCACCTGGGCCGAGGGCAGCAAAGACCGCGAGAAATACGCCGCGATCGGCGAATCCGACCGCTTCACGCTCAGGTTCGTCAAGCCGCGCGACTGAGCCGGCCGCCGGACCACTGGCGCCGGCGACCTATCGAGGTTAGTTTCGGCCTGATGAGGCTACGAATACGGCGGTTGCGTCAGCAGCTCGGCCTGGCGCTTGCTGCCAGCCTCGTCCTCGTGTTGCCCGCTTCCGTCATCGGCGGCGCGCCTGGCGCGGGTCTCGCGCCGCCGGAGCCGGAATTCCGTTTCATGCGCCTGGCCTATGGGGACAATTCGCAGGGCGGTTTCGGGCGCTTCGGCGGTGGCAGGCGCGGCTCGTGGGCCACCGACGCGCCGGAGGCCGAACAGCATTTCCTGCAGGGCGTCGACCGGCTCACGCGGCTGAAGGTGAGCCACGAATTCCACGCCGTGCAGCCGCTGGACGAGGCGTTGTTCGACGCACCCTTCCTTTACGCTGTCGAGGTGGGGCGCTGGTACCTCGATGACGAGGAGGCGGCACGCCTGCGCGAATACCTGCTGCGCGGCGGGTTCCTGATGGTGGACGATTTCCACGGCTCGCAGCAGTGGGAAGGGTTCATGGAATCGATGCGGCGCGTGTTTCCCGATCGCGACGTGGTGGAGATTCCCGACAACCATGAGGTCTTCCATGTCCTCTACGACCTGGACCAGAAGGTGCAGATCCCGGGTGTCGGCGCGCTGATGTCGGGCCGCACCTACGAGCGCGATGGTGTGGAGCCATACTGGCGCGGCGTCTTCGACGACAAAGGCCGGCTGATGGTGGCCATCAACTTCAACATGGATCTGGGCGATGCCTGGGAGCATGCCGACGATCCGCGGTATCCGCAGCCGCTGACGGCGCTGGCCTACCGGTTCGGAATCAACTATGTGCTTTACGCAATGAGTCATTGATGGCAGACCGCACACGACATGCCTGAGTGGTTGCTGGGACATTCGCCATGGGCCTGGCGCAATGGCGAGCTGGCTTTCGCGCGCGGCTGGCCGCTGTGGCTGCTGGTCGCATTGCTGCTCGTGGCGCTGGCGCTGGTGGCGGCCAGCCTGTTCTGGCCGCGTCGCGCGGCCGGCGCGCAGCCGCTGGCGTTCTGGCGCCGCGCCGTGCTCGGCGTGCTGCAGCTGCTGTTCTTCGCCATCCTGCTGGTGGCGCTGTGGCGGCCGGTGCTCAATGTGGAGCGCATCCGCGACCGCGAGAATGTCGTCGCCGTGCTGATGGATGATTCAGGCAGCATGAACGCGCTCGATGACGGCGCGGCCGCGACACGGCGCGAGCAGGCCGCGCAGGCGCTGGGCAACGGCATATTGCCGCGCATCGCTGCCAGCTCCGAGCTCAGGCTGTTCGCCTTCTCCGACCGCGCTGCCGCGGTGGAGGATCTGGCGGCGCTGCCGGGCGGCGCGCCGCAGACGCGCATCGGCGAGGCGCTGCGTTCCGTGATGCAGATGGCTTCGAGCGTGCCGCTGGCCGCGGTGGTGCTGGTTTCCGATGGCGCCGAAACCGGCAATACGCTCAGCGAGGCGGATCTGGCGCAACTGGCGGCCAGTGGCGTGCCGGTGCACACCGTGGGTGTGGGGCCGGAGCAGTTCGCCAATGATCTGGAGCTGGAGCAGCTAGAGCTGCCGCGCACGGCCATCGCCGGCGAGACGCTGCGCGCGCTGCTGTCGATACGTCACCAGCGGCAGGGCAGTACGCGGGTGCGCGTCTACGATGGCAGCCAGCTGGTGGCGACGCAGGAGGTGAAGCTCAACCCCGAAGGCGGTCTCACCACGGCGCGCATTGACATTCCCGCCGGCGGTCCCGGGCTTCGGGATCTGCGGGTGCAGGTGGATACGGCGCAGGACGAGGCCCGGGCCGCCAACAACACGCGCCGCGCGCTGGTGGAAGTGAGCGACCGCCGGCGCAGCATCCTCTATGTGGAGGGTGAGCCGCGCTGGGAATACAAATTCATCCGCCGCGCTGCGGAGGAGGATCGCACCCTGCGCCTGACCAGCGTGGTGCGCGCCACGCCCAACCGCTACTACCGGCAGGGCGTGGGTTCGGCGCAGGAACTGGCCACCGGCTTCCCGGTCACGCAGGCGGAGCTGTTTGCGTTCGACGCCGTGGTGATCGGCAGCCTGGAGGCGGCCGCGCTGTCCACCGAGCAGCACCAGTGGCTGAAGGAATTCGTGGATCGTCGCGGCGGCTCGCTGCTGCTGCTGGCCGGTCGCGATGGACTGGGTGATGGCGGCTGGGGCCGCGTGCCGGTGGCGCAGGTGCTGCCGGCTGCGTTGCCGGGCGGTGCGGTGTCCTATGGAGCCCGCACCAGCCGTGTGCGCCCGACCAGCTACGGGCTGGAATCGGCCATCGGCCATTTCGATGCCGATCCGGCGCGCAATGCCACCGCCTGGCAGGAACTGCCGCCGCTGGCGGACATCCAGACCCTGGGCGCCCTGAAGCCCGGCGCCATCGTGCTGCTGGAGGCGCAGAGCGGCCAGCGTGCCGATCCGCTGCTGGTCACGCAGCGCTTCGGGCGTGGCGCGGCCTGGATGCTCGCCACGGCGACGACCTGGCGCTGGCAGATGCGGCTGCCGCTGGCGGACCAGCGCCATGAACAGTTCTGGCAGCGTCTGCTGCACCAGCTGGCCGCGCCCGCGCCGGCGCAGGTCTCGCTTCAGGCCACGCGCGGCATCCATGAGGATGACGCGGCCCTGGTGCTGGAGGCCGAAGTGCTCGGAGAGGATTTCCGCCCTCACGATGGTGTGCAGCTGGCGGTGACGGCGGTGGCGGGCGACGGTACATCGGTGCCGGCCGTGGTCGAATCTTCGGGCGCCGGCGATGGTCGCCACGAGGTGCGGCTGCAGAGTGCGGCGGCGGGCCTGTATCGTGTGGAGCTCACGGCCAGTCGCGATGGCAAGGAGCTGGCGCGCACGCTGGCCCATGTGCGGCGCGAGGATGGAGTGCAGGAACACTTCGCGGCCTGGCAGCATCGCGCGCTGCTGGAGCGCGTAGCCCGCGAGACCGGCGGCCGCTACTGGAAGCTCGACGGACTGGCGCAATTGCCCGAGGCCATCCGCTATTCGCGCGCCGGCATGGTGGAGCGCCAGACTCTGGATCTGTGGAACATCCCGCTGGTATTCCTGCTGCTGGCCTCGCTGAAGGCCGGCGAATGGCTGCTGCGCCGGCGCTGGAGGCGCCTGTGATGCGCCGCCTGTGCGCTGCTGCCCTGCTGTGCGCGGCGCTGCCGCTGCCGGCGGCCATGCATGTGATGGTGGTCGGCGGGCTGGGAGGAGAGCCGCAGTTCGAGGAGCGCTTCGGGCAGTGGAGCGAGCAGGTTGCGAGCGGCTCCGCCACTGCCGCGGGCAGCCCCGACAGGGTGCATCGCTTCGTGGGCGCCGAGGCGCGCCGCGAAGCCATCGAGGGGCGGCTGCGGCAGCTGGCCACGCAGCTCAATGCGGATGACCAGTTCGTGCTGGTGCTGCTGGGGCATGGCAGCTACGACGGCAGTGAATACCGCTTCAATATTCCGGGGCCGGATCTCACCGGCAGCCAGCTGCTGGCGCTGCTCGACCGCATTCCGGCCACCGTGTCGCAGCTGGTGGTCAATGCCACCAGCGCCAGTGGCGCGGTGCTGGAGCGCTGGCAACGTCCGCACCGCATCGTGGTCACCGCCACGCGCAGCGGCGGGGAACGTGTGGCGACCCGTTTCGGCGGCTACTGGGCCGAAGCGCTTGCCAGCGGGGAGGCCGATCGCGACAAGGATGGCCGCGTCACCGCGCAGGAAGCCTATGACTTCGCCGTCCGCCGCGTCGAGGATGCCTACAAGGCCGACGCGGCCGTCGTCACCGAGCATGCGCGCATGGCCGGCGGCGATGCCGCGAGCTTCGTCGTGGCGCGGCTGGGAGGGGAGGCGCTGTTCGCGGGCGACCGCGAGCTCGTGGCGCTGCGCGCGCAGCAGGATGAGGTGGAGCGCCGCGTCGACGCGCTGCGGGCACAGAAGACGCAGCTGGTGGAAGATGACTACTACGCGCGGCTCGAGCCGGTGCTGCTGGAGATGGCGCGTCTGGGCGCGCGCATCGAGGCGCGGCTGGCGGCGCTGGGCGTCGCGGGAGACAGGCCATGAAACACCCTTCGGCATTCGTCCTGCCGCTTGCCGTCATGGCGCTCGGGCTGAGCCTGTCCGGCGTGGCCCCGGCGCAGCAGATCGACTACGACCCGGGTCGCGCGGACGCCTTGCGCCGCTGCGATGATCCCTTGCTGCGCGGCAGGCAGGAACAGGCCAGCCGCTGTTATCGCGCGTTGCTGACGCGTGCCGAGCCATTGCTGCGCGCCGAGGCGCAGTGGGCTCTGGGTGACTTCCAGGCCGCGAACCAGGCCTTTCGCGATGCCGTGGCCGCCGCGGCCGATGATCCGCGGCCGCGCGTGCGCTGGGGGCGGCTGTTTCTCGCCGCGGGCCAGTATCAGGACGCCATGCGCCTGTTCCAGGAGGCGCTGGAGATCGCGCCGCGTGACTACGGCGCGCGTGTCGCCAGCGCGAGCGTGGCGGCGGAGCGCTTCTCGGGCGATGTCAGCGACAGCCTGCGCGAGTTGCTCGACGAGGATCAGGGGCGCATCGAGGCGCATCTGGTCGCGGCCCGCGTCGCCATCGAGAACGGTCGCATGGAAGAGGCCAGAAGCTCGGCCGAGCGGGCGCTGGAACTGGCCCAAGCGCAGCGCCGCGCGCCGCTGGAGGCGCAGACCTTGCTGGCGGCTGTCGAGGTGATCGGCCATCGCGACCCGGCGCGCTGGACGCGCGCCGCGCTGGCGTACAACCCGCGCTACGGCACGCTGTTCGAGGAACTGGGGTATTTCGAGGTGATCCGCCGGCGTTACCGCGAGGCCGAAGGCTGGTATGCGCGCGCCGTGGAGGTGCAGCCGGATCTGTGGTCCGCGCATCGCGAGCGCGGCCTGAACCTGCTGCGGCTGGGCGAGGTGGACGGCGCCCGCGCCTCACTCACCCGCGCCTATTCCGGCGATCGCTTCAGCACCGCCACCGTGAACACGCTGCGGCTGCTCGACAGCTTCGACCAGTACGAATTCATCGACAGCCGCGATCCGCCGCTGCGCCTGCAGCTGCATCGCAAGGAGGCCGCGGCGCTGCGTCCCTATGTTGCGCAACTGGCGCGGCAGAGCATCGCCACCTTCGCGCAGCGCTATGGCTATACGCCGACCGAGCCTGTGACCATCGAGCTTTATCCCGAGCATGATGATTTCGGCGTGCGCACCGCGGGCCTGCCCGGCATCGGGCTGCTCGGCGTGACGTTCGGCCATGTGGTGGCCATGGACAGCCCCTCGGGGCGCCAGAGCGGTGATTTCCACTGGGGCAGCACGCTGTGGCATGAGATGGCCCATGTGTTCACGCTCTCGGCCACGCAGCATCGCGTGCCACGCTGGCTCAGCGAGGGCCTGTCGATGTTCGAGGAATGGCGCACCGGTCCCACACCTGGCGTATCGGTTGGGCCCGATCTGGTCGAGGCCTTCATCGCCGACAAGCTCCTGCCCGTGGCGCGGCTGGACGAGGGCTTCCTGCGTCCGGCGTACGAGAACCAGGTGCAGATCTCCTACATGCAGGCGGGCCTTGTGTGCCTGTTTGCCGAGCAGCGCTGGGGCTTTGCGAAACTGGTGGAGTTCCTGCACGCCTTCCGCGAGGACATCACCACGGCCGATGCCGTGCGGCGCGTGTTCGCCGTGGAGCCCGAGGCTTTCGATGCCGAATTCCAGGCCTTCATGAAGCAGCGCTTCGCGCCCTACATCGCCCAGCCCAAGCGCTGGCTGGAGCAGATGCGCGCCGCGCTCACTGCGCGGGACGAGAAGAACTGGGCGGCGGCGCGTACCGCGGCGCGCGCCGGCATCGAGCTGCTGCCGGAGTTCACCGCCGGCGGCAATGCCTACCAGACACTGGCCACCGCCGAGGAAGGCGCCGGCAACAAGGCCGCCGCCATCGAGGCGCTGCGGGCCTGGCGCAAGGCCGGAGGCTGGGATCCGCAAGGGTTGCGCAAGCTGGCGCAGCTGCTGGTCGAAGCCGGCAACCAGTCAGAGGCAGCCGAAGTGCTCGATGCGGTGAACTATGTGGATCCGCTCGCGCCCGCCGGCCATGCCGAGCTTGGCGAGCTGCTGCTGGCCACCAACCGGCCGGCCGATGCATTGCGCGAATATCAGGTGCTGCTGGCGCTGGCGCCGCTGGACACCGCCGGCGCGAACTATGGGCTGGCGCGCGCCGCCCGCGCCACGGGCGATGCCGCCGCCGCGCGCCGCCATCTGCTGCAGGCGCTGGAAACGGCGCCGCGCTTCCGTCCCGCACAGAAACTGCTGCTCGAAATGACCGGAGAAGAATCGCCATGACCGAATCGCGCGAACTCGTGGACCGCTTCAGCGAGTGCTTCACGGCCATACGCCGTGAAGTCCGCAAGCTCATCGTGGGCCAGGACGAGGTGGTGGAGCAGCTGCTCATCACCTTGCTCGTGGGCGGGCACTGTCTCATCACCGGCATGCCAGGCACGGCGAAAACGCTGCTGGTGCGCACGCTGGCGCAGGCGCTGGGGCTGTCGTTCAAGCGCATTCAGTTCACGCCCGACCTGATGCCCACGGACATCACCGGCACCGACATCCTCGAAGAGGACATGAGCACGGGCAAGCGCACCTGGACTTTCGTGCCCGGACCGCTGTTCGCCAATGTGCTGCTGGCCGACGAGATCAATCGCACGCCGCCCAAGACGCAGTCCGCATTGCTCGAAGCCATGCAGGAGCTTTCCGTCACCGTGCGCGGGAACACCCGGCGCATCGATCCGCCGTTCTTCGTGCTGGCCACACAGAACCCCATCGAGCTGGAGGGCACCTATCCGCTGCCCGAAGCGCAGCTCGACCGCTTTCTGTTCAATGTGCTGCTGGATTACCTCAGCGCCGAGGACGAGCTGCAGGTGGTGGCGGACAACACCTCGCGCGTGGAGCCGCCGGAAATCGTGCCGTGCACCAGCGCAGAGGAGATCCTGCGCTTCCAGTGGCTGGTGCGGCAGGTGCCGGTGTCGGACACCGTGGCGCGCAAGGCCGTGGATCTGGTGCGCGCCACGCGCCCCTCCGATCCCCTGGCCATCGATGCGGTGAAGCAGTACGCGCGTTATGGCGCCAGCATCCGCGCCACGCAGTTCCTGGTGCTCGCCGCCAAGGCGCGCGCGCTGTCCGAAGGACGCTATCACGTGGCCGAGGAGGATCTGCGCGCGCTGGCGCTGCCGGTGCTGCGCCATCGCGTGCTGACGAACTACCAGGCCGAATCCGACGGCGTCACCATCGACAACCTGCTCGGCAAGGTCGTCGATGTGGTGTTGCCGCGCTGAATCTCATGAGCGCTGCCACTTCCAGCACGCGCGGATCTTCAGCCAAGGAGCTGCTGCGCCCGGAGGTGCTGGCCCAGCTCGCGACGCTGGAGCTGGTGGCGCGCTCGGCCGTGGAGGGCTTCTTCCAGGGCTTGCATCGCAGCCCGCGTTTCGGCTTCAGCCAGGAATTCGCGGAATACAAGGCGTATTCGGAAGGCGATGATCCGCGCTTCGTCGACTGGAACGTGTTCGCGCGCACCGATCGCACCTACATCCGCCGCTATCAGGGCGAGACCAACACGCGGCTGATGATCGCGATGGATGTGAGCGCGTCCATGGGCTACAGCTCGGGGCCGGTGTCGAAGCTGCGCTATGCGAAGTTCGTGGCGGCATCGCTCGCCTACATGGCGCTGCAGCAGCACGACCCGGTGGGTCTCATCGCCTTTGATTCGAAGATCCGCAGTTACCGTCCGCCGTCGAGCCGCACCGGCAGTCTCAGCGCCATCCTGCATGCGCTGGATGGGCTGGAGCCCGGCAGCAGCACGGACCTGGCGGAATCGCTGCGACAGTTGCGCGAGCATTGCCAACGCCGTGGCCTGGTCGCCGTGATCTCGGATCTTTACTGCGACCCCGAAGCGCTCACCCGCGCGCTGGCGCCGCTGGCCTGGCGCGGGCATGACATCCTGGTCCTGCAGGTGCTGGATCGCGCCGAGCTCGAACCGGCCTGGCAGGAGTCGGTGCTGCTCGAGGATGTGGAATCCGGCGCGCAGCTGGAGGTGTCGCCCGACTATCTGCGCACCACCTATCGCGAACGGGTGCAGGAGCACCTGGCGAAGGTGAGCCGGATGGCGGCCGGCACGGGCGCCGCGCATGCGCTGCTGGTCACCGACGAGCCGCTGGACAAGGCGCTGCGCCGCTACCTCATGTTCAGGCAGAGGAGCTGAAGCTCATGTGGATGGCGCCGCTGTTTCTGCTGGGGCTGGCCGGGGTTGCGCTGCCGCTGTGGCTGCACCGCTTCGCGCGCCGCACCGACGAGAAGCAGCCGTTCGCCTCGCTGATGTTCCTGGAGCCTGCCACGGTGCGCCGCAGCCAGCGTCACGAGCTGCGCTACTGGCTGCTGCTGGCGCTGCGTCTGCTGCTGGTGGCGCTGCTGGCTCTGGCCTTCGCCGGGCCGCTGTGGCGGCTGGCGACCGCTCCCGGTCCCGCGGGCGGTGCGACGCTGCATGTGATCGTGCTCGATACCTCGCTGTCCATGCAGCGCGGCGGCACCTGGCAGCGCGCGCAGGAGCAGGCGCGCGGCCTGATCTCGGAGCTGCGGGGCGCGGACCGCGCCATGATCGTGGCGGCCGGTCACAGCCTTGCGATATTGCAGGAGCCGGTGTTCGCCGCGCAGCGCGGCCTGCTGGCGGCGGCCGTGGACGGCCTTGCTCCTGGCGCCTCGCGCCTGGACTACGGCACGCTGATGACGGGTTCGGCTTCCTGGGGCGCCGGGCCGGGCGAGCAGGTGCTGATGCATGTGATCACCGATCTGCAAGCCTCCGCGAGTCCGCTGCGGTTCGCCGATTTGCAGCCGCCCGCGGGCGTTGCGCTCGATCTGCGCGATGTGGGCGGCGATGCATCGCCCAATCTGCGCGTGGCCGGCATCGAGGTGCCGGCACAGGATGCCTCCGCCGCGCTGGTCCGCCTCGAAGGCGATGCCGCCGCGCTCGCCGGCCGCGAGCTGGTGTTCGAGGTCAACGGTGTCGAGCGCGGCCGGCGGCCGCTGCGCGACGCAGCGCTGCCGCTGGTGGAAAGGTTCGACATCGGCGAACCCGGTGCGGGTGAGCATCGCCTCGCCGCGCGCCTGATGCCCTCTGACGCCCTGCCGCAGGATGATGCGCACCATGCCTTGCTGCGGCGTGTGCAGCCCAGGGTGCTGCTGGTCGCCGCCACCACATCGGCCGATGACGCCACCTATCTGCGCGCGGCGCTGGAATCGCTGGCCAGCCCGCGTTTCCAGGTGGAAGTGTCGGGAGCGCCCGCCCTTGCCACGCGTTCGCTGGAGGGTTTCTCCGCCATCGTGGTTTCCGACGCCGGCGTGCTCGATGCGGCCACGGCGCGCAGCCTGCGCCGCTATGTGGAGGAGGGCGGAGCCGCGCTGCTGACGCTGGGGCCGCGCGCGCTGCAGGCCGGCAGCGAGCTGCTGACGGGCGCCCAGCCTGCAACCGGCCGTGCGCGGGCCGCCGGCAATGCGCCGGCACGCGTCGCGGAGCTGGAGCAAAGCCATCCGGTGCTGCGCGACAGCGCCGGCTGGCGCTCGATCCGCTTCCTGCGCCATGTCCCCGTGGTGCCGCCCGAGGGTTCGCGGGTGCTGATGCAGTTCGAGAATGGCACGCCGCTGCTGCTGGAACAGCCGCTGGGCCGCGGGCGTGTGCTCACCTTCACCTCGCCGCTGGCGCGCGAGTGGAATGACCTCGCCATCCATCCATTGTTCGTGCGCTTCGTCGCCGAATCGGCCATGTATCTGGCCGGCGCGCGCGTGGAGGCCACCACGGCCCTCGTCGGCAGCCCCGTGGATGCCGATCCATCCGGCCGCGGCGGCGGCCAGGTATTCGATCCCGCGGGCCAGCGGGCGCTGGTGCTGCAGGGCACCGCGGGTTCGCTGCGCCTGGTGCCCACGCAGCCGGGGTTCTACGAGGTGCGTGGCGGCGGCCGCAGCGACTACATCGCCGTCAATCCCGATCCGCGTGAATCCCGCCTCGAACCTCTGGACGCGGCGGCGGTCGAAAGATGGCTGGCGCTTCGGGCGCAGGCAACGCCGGCCGGAGATGTCGCCGCAGGCGCCGCGGCGGCGCCCGCGGACGCCGGTCGCGTGATTCCCGTGTGGTTCTGGCTGCTGCTCGGAGCCGCATTGCTTGCATTCTTCGAACCGCTGATGGCGAACTACCATCTGAGCGTACTCCGGGAGCGTCGTGAATGAGCCCGCGCGCCGAGCTTGACGGATATCTCGACCAGGTCCGCGCCGGACTGCGGCGCGTGCTGTGCATGCGTGGCGCGGCGGTCGCGACGGCGGCCCTGCTGCTGCTGACATTGCTGGCCGCATTCGTCCTGGGTCGCACGGGATTCGCGCCCCCGGTGGTGTTCGTCGCCCGCGCGCTGGGCCTGCTGGCCGTCGGCGGCTGCGCGGCTGGCGTGTGGTGGATGCTGCGGCGCCAGTCCCTCGATGACGGCGCTGCGGCGCTGGAGCGCGCGCTGCCCGATCAGGACGGACGCGTCGAAACCTATCTTCAGGAACGGCGTCGCGAGGCAGAAGGCACGGCATCGCCGCTCATCGATCTGCTGGCCGAGGATGCGGACCGCGTCGCGCAGCGCATGCCGGTTGCCGAGGCCGTGCCGCGCGGTCGCTGGATGCTGCCGGGCGCCGCGGCATTGCTGGTGGCGGGCCTGCTCGGCGTGCTCATCGCCGCGGGCCCGGGCCTGTGGGGCGACGGTGCGCGCCGCTTGTGGCTGGGCGTGAAGCCGTCCGCGGAGCGCATCGCGGAGGCCGCCGGCGGCATTGCCGTGCGGCCCGGCGATGTGACCGTGCGCCGCAACCAGGACCTGCCGGTGACCGCGCTGGTGCAGGGCGGCGCGGGCCAGGTGCAGCTGCATGTGCGCTTCGGCGCGGAGGGCGCGTGGGAAGCCGCGCCGATGGAGGCCGATGGCAGCGGCGGCTATCGCTTCACGCTGTTCGCACTGCGCGAGGCGGCCAGCTACTACGTCAGCGCCGGGCGTCTGAAGAGCCGCGAGCATCGCGTGGACGTGGTGGACCTGCCGCGGGTGGAGAGCCTGAAGCTGACCTACAGCTACCCCTCCTGGACCGGTCTCAAGCCGCTCATGGAAGAGGCCGGTGGCGACATCCGCGCCGTGGAAGGCACGCGTGTCGCACTCGAAGTGGTGACCAATACGCCGATGGAAGCGCCGCTGCTGGTGGTGAATGGCAACGAAGGCGGCATGCAGCAGAGCGGCGCCACCTCGAAGGGCGAGCTGACCGTGAGCCAGCCGGGCCACTACCGCATCGCCACGCGTTTCGGTGACGAGGTGGTGGCGCTGACCGAGGATTTCGTCATCGATCTGGTGCCGGACGAGAAGCCCAATGTGCAGATCCTGCGCCCCGGCCGCGACTACCAGGCCACCAACATCGAGGAAGTGCCGGTCAGCATCAAGGCGCAGGATGATTTCCGTCTCGAAGCGCTGGAGCTGCGTTATTCGGTGAACGGAGGCGAGTGGCGCACCGAGAAGCTCAATGCCGGCGCCACCGACATCCAGGCGGCCGCGTTGCTGCGTCTGGAAGAAATGCAGCAGCCGGGCCCGGGAGGCAGTGAACCGCTGCTGGTGCCGGGTGACCTGGTGAGCTACTACGCGCTGGCGCGCGACCGGCGCCACAGCGTGCAGACAGACCTGTTCCTCATCCAGGTGCAGCCCTTCGACCGGCGGTTCACGCAATCCCAGGCCGGCGGTGGCGGTGGTGGTGGCGGCGGTGATGACGAGGGCGCGATTTCGCAGCGTCAGCGTGAGGTGTTGCTGGCCACGTGGAACCTGCAGCGTGGCGCGCAGACCAATGATCAGCGTGAAACCGAGCGCCAGGCCGACAGCGCGCGCATGCTGGCCGAAGTGCAGAACACGCTCGCGGAGCAGGCCAATACGCTGGTCGAGCGCGTGCAGGCGCGCATGCTCGCGGGCACGGACGACAATGTGCGCCGCTTCGTCGAGAACCTCACCGAGGCGGTGAAGGCCATGCGGCCGGCCGCGCAAAGTCTCGGTGAGCGCAAGCTGGAGCAGGCGGTGGCGCATGAGCAGCGCGCGCTGCAGCATCTGCTGCGCGCCGAAGCCACCTTCCGTGACATCCAGGTGGCGATGCAAAGCAATGCCGCGGGCGGCGGCGGGGGTGGGCAGGCCGGTCGCGACGTGGCGGAGATGACCGAGTTGGAACTGGATCTTGAAAAGAACCAGTACGAGACCGAGCCGCAAATGACGGCGCAGCAGCAGAGCGCCGCGGAGGACGAGACGCAGCGCAAGTTGCGCGAACTGGCGCGCCGCCAGGAGCAGCTGGCGCGCGAGGCCCGCCGCAACACCGCGCAGCCGGAGGCGCAGCGCTGGCAGCAGGAGCAGCTGCGGCGCGAGGCCGAGGAACTGCGCCGCCAGCTCGAGCAGCTGGCGCAGCAGCAGCAACAACAACAGGGCCAACAGGGTCAGCAGGGCCAGCAGGGCCAGCAAGGCCAGCAAGGAGGGCAGCAGGGTTCGGCTTCTTCTTCGGCTGCCGAGGCCGCCGAGCAGGTGGCGCAGGCCATGCGCAACATGCAGCCCGGTGATCCGGAAAGTGTGCGCCGCGCCGGCCAGCAACTGGAGCGCGCCCGCGAGCAGCTGGAGCGCTCGCGCCAGCAGGCCATCGGCGAATCCTTCGAGGATCTGGAGCGTTCGGCGCAATCGCTGCTGGATCGGCAGCGGCGCAACGAGCAGGAGCTGCGCGCGGCCGTTTCCAGCCAGGCGCCGCCGGGCATCGCCAATCCGCGCAACGGCCCGGCTGGATTGACAGATGAGCAGGCCGAAAGACTGGCGGACGAGAAGCGCGAGCTGCAGTCCGGGCTCGAGGCTCTGCAACGCCAGATGCGCCAGGCGCAGCAGCGCGGCCGGGAGCGCTCGCCGCAGGCCAGCGAACGCGTGGCGCAGGAAAGCGCGGCGCTGAATGAGCTGGGCACGGCTGCCGGCCTGGCGCGCAGCGCGATGGAGATCGAACGCGGCGGCGAGACTCGGGCCGTCATGCGCGACCCACTGATCACGCAGGCCCTGGAGCAGCTGGCGAGCGGGCTTGCCGATGCCGCTGGCCTTGCCGCCGGCGAGAATCGTGGCGGCGGCGGCGGAGTAGGAGCGGGCGGCGCCCGTGCCGAGCCGGGCGAGCTGCTGGCGGAACTGGGCGAATTGCGCCGTGCCATTGAAGGCGCACGCGCGGTTCCCGGTGAGGAACTGCAGCCGCAGGTGCGCGCCAGCAGCGAGCGCCTGGGCCAGTTGCGGCAATCCTTGCAGCCGGGCGCGCTGACGAATCCGGACATGGCGGCGCTGCGCGAACTGTCGGAGCGGATGCGGCGCGCGGGCGGTGACCCGATGGCCGCTGAATATCAGCAGATGGTGGCGCTGGTGGACCAGCTGGAGCTGGCCGCGCTGCGCGCGCAACGCGCCGGCCGCGCGGAGAATGCTTCCCGCACGGAAGGGGTCGACGACGCGGGAAGGTATCGGGAGAATGTCGCCGAGTACTACCGGAGATTGGGCGGCGGTCAATGAGTGATGAGAGGAATGTCCTTCAGGATCTGCAGCAGATCGTGGGCGCAGAGGTGGCGGTGGCTCCGGATGCCGTGAGCCTCGAGCGGCATACGCGTGACAACAACATATGCGGCCGCAAGGATGTGGGCATCCTCGCGCTGGTCTATCCGCGCAGCACCGGACAGGTGTCGGCAGTGCTGCGCTATTGCAATGAACGCGGCATTGCCGTGCAGCCACAGGGCGGCCTCACCGGCCTTGCCGGCGGCGCCGTGCCCGTGGGCCCCTGTGTGGTGCTGTCGCTGGAACGCATGCGTGCCATCAAGGAGCTCGATGTCGAGGCGGGCACCATCACCGTTGAAGCCGGCGTGGTGATGGAGGCGGTGCAGAAGGCCGCCGATGCGGCGGAGCTGTTCTTCCCGCTGGATCTGGGCGGGCGTGGTTCCTGCCAGATCGGCGGCAATGTGGCCACCAATGCCGGCGGCAACCGCGTGCTGCGCTATGGCATGGCGCGCGACCTGGTGCTGGGCATCGAAGCGGTGCTGGCCGATGGCACCGTGATCGACGCGCTGCGCAAGGTGATCAAGAACAACACCGGCTATGACCTGCGGCAGCTGTTCATCGGCTCCGAGGGCACGCTGGGTGTGATCACTGCCGTGGTGCTGCGCCTGTTTCCCAAACCCAGGAGCGCCTGCACCGGCATCTGCGCCGTGACCGACTATGCCGCCGTGCTCGATCTGCTGCGCCGCGCGCGCAGCGGTTTCGGCGCGCAGCTTTCCGCCTATGAGGTGATGTGGCCGGATTTCTACCAGCTCGCCACCCTCGACATGGGGCGCAAGCCGCCGCTGCCGCCGGGCAGCGGCGCCTATGTCCTCATCGAGACGCTGGGCACCGATCCGCAGCCGGACCAGGAGCGCTACGAGACAGTGATCGCCGAGGCCATCGAGGCGGGCATCGTCACCGATGCCGTCATCGCGCAGTCGCAGCGCGAAGCCATCGAGCTGTGGGCGCTGCGTGATTCACCGGGCGAGTGGTCCAACAGTGCGCACTGGCCGCAGCTGGGTTTCGATGTGAGCGTGCCCACCGGCGAGATCGGTGAGCTTGCCGAGGAGATCCGCGCCGAACTGACCGCGCGCTGGCCCGAGCTCATCGCGCTGTTCTTCGGTCATGTCGCCGACGGCAATCTGCATGTGTCGGTCCGCATGGCGGGGCACAGTGTTCCCGAACTCGACATCGAAAATGCGGTCTACGGCATCGTCGCCAGACACCGCGGTTCGATCTCTGCCGAGCACGGCATTGGTTCGCTGAAGATCCCCTTCCTGCATTTCTCGCGCAGCGAGGCGGAAATCGCGCTGATGCGCGCCATCAAGCAGACCATGGATCCGAAGGGCATCCTCAATCCGGGCAAGCTGTTCAACTGACGCCGTCAGTATTATTTGCGCAACAATCTCGTGTGACGGAACACATTGCAGATCATTGACGCGATTTTTATTTATTTCTTAACGTTCTGGTCTGCGACGCATTAGACTGCGCGAATGCAATCGTTTCACGCATGGCCAGCGCCCGCGATCCAGGGCGGTTCCGGCCCATTGCCAATGCGCAAGGCGTGACGGTCAAGCAGTCTCAAAATCACAACAATCTCCAGTGAGGAATCAAACAAGTGAGCAATGCCACAGTACGTAACGTGGTCAGGTTAGCCGTTCTGGGCGCAGTCGCGCATTCCGGCCTCGCGGCCGCCCAGGTCGCGGACGACAGCAGCGCCCAGCTCGATGAGGTCGTGGTCACCGCGAACTATCGCGGCGAGAACCTGCAGTCGGTGGGCGCCAGCATCGGCGTGCTCGGCGGCGCCGAGCTCGAGAAGCGCAACATCACCGAGTTCATGGACATCTCGCGCAATGTCCCCGGCCTGAATGTGATCGACGCCGGTCCCGGCCAGAAGACCATCTTCATCCGTGGTCTGGTGGGCGCGGGCGAATCCACCGTCGGCCTCTACTACGACGGCATGCCGACCACCGGCTCGGGCGAAAGCGCCGCTGCGGCCGCCGGCCGTCAGACCGACCTCTATGTGTTCGACGCCGACCGCGTCGAGGTGCTGCGCGGCCCGCAGAGCACGCTGTACGGCTCGTCCGCGCTGGCGGGCGTGGTCCGCGTGATCACCAAGCAGGCTGATCTTTCCAGGGCCGAGAGCAAGGTGGTGCTCGACGGCTCCACCACCGCGCATGGCGCGGCCAGCTACGCCATCAAGGGCATGATCAACATGCCGGTGATCGACGATCGCCTCGCGGTGCGCCTGGTGGGCTACAAGGCCCATGACGGCGGCTTCATCGACAACTCCTACCTGGGCCTGAAGGACGTCAACAGCGTCGATCAGGTGGGCATGCGCCTGAATGCCAGCTGGGCGGTCTCGGATCGCGGCACCCTCACCGGGCAGTTCTTCTCGCAGAACATGGATGCCGCGGACCAGGCCATCGAGCGGCCGTTCGATGCCACTATCGGCGTCACGCCCTATCCAGCTGCCGGCGCGCTGACCAATGACGCACCTGCCCGCCAGCCGCGCAAGGACGCGACCAAGATGGCCGGCCTGAACTACGTGCACAACTTCGACCGCTTCAACCTGACGCTGGCGCAGTCATGGTTCGATCGCGACAACACCGACGACCAGGACATCGCCGGTCTGCCGGACTTCTTTAGCTTCCTGCAGTCCATCGAAGCCTTCCCGATGGTGGATATCATCCCGCAGGGCGTGTTCGAGTCGCGGCAGAAGACGCGCATGAACACCACCGAGGTGCGGCTGGTGACCAACTCCGAAGGTCCCTGGCATGCCGTGGCCGGCCTGCTGTACCAGGACAGGAAGGTGGACATCGCCAACGCCTTCTTCGAAACCAATGCCGCCAACGGCCTGATCGAGCCAGGCATTGCGCCCTGGTACCACCGCATCGCCGACTTCACGCTGACGCAGAAGGCGGCTTACGGCGAGCTGACCTGGGACTTCAACCCGCAGCTGTCCGCCACCGCCGGCGCGCGCGTGTTCAAGAACGATCGCGTCGACCACGCGAAGGCCTTCGTCGGCTTCATGCGCCTGGGCGGCGAGACCGGCGTGACCACGCTGCATGCCGATGAGTCCAAGGCCATCTACAAGCTGGCCGTGAACTACAAGTTCACCGATGACCTGCTCGGCTACGTCACGGCGTCGCAGGGTTACCGTGCCGGCGGCACGGTCAACCAGGTGGTGCCGGAGCTGCCGCCCGCGTTCGGCCCGGACTACACCTGGAACTACGAACTGGGCATGAAGAGCGAGTGGCTCGATCGCCGCCTGCAGCTGAATGTCGCCGCGTACCACATAAACTGGTTCGACATGCAGTACTCGGGTGACTTCTTCAACGGCGCCTTCGAAGGTGTGCTCAACTGCAAGGGCCGCTGCGCGCAGTCCACCGGCATGGAGTTCGAGGTCACCGCGCGCCCGGTGCGCGGGCTGGACGTGAACCTCGCGGCCACCTTCCTCAAGGCGGAGCTGACCAAGGGCCTGGTGGAAGCCAACGGCTCGCCGGTTTCCGGCACGCAGCTGGACAACACCCCGCGGTTCACGCTGTCGGGTGCGGTCAACTACGGCTGGCAGCTGGGCACCAACCTGGGGCTGGACCTGCATGCGAATATCCAGCACGTGGGCAAGGTCGCGAACATGACCTACCGCCAGAACCTCAACATCCCGGGGCCGGCGTACACGCTGCTCAATGCCTCGGCGACGCTGTCGTTCAACGACCGCTGGGATCTGCGCCTGTATGGCCGCAACCTGGGTGATACCCGCGCCCAGGTGAACACGCAGATCGACTCGGTCACGCCGGCATGGGTGTACGTGAATCGTCCGCGCACCATCGGTCTGGAGATGACGCTCCACACGATGTAATCCGCGGGCGTCAGTCTGCTGATGTCGATCGGGGCCTGTTCACGCCATGCGAATGGCTGTGCAGGCCCTGATTTTTTCTAGAGGAAGTTGTTCGGCCAGATCATCGAGCGCCACATGTGCGCCACGGGCGAATTGTCGAACCCCAGCCCTTCCTCCGGCTGGCGGAAATGCCGGCCGATCATGTCGGTGAAGATCTCCGGATCCACGTGCACGTCATCGCGGAAGCTGTAGACGTCGTGGAGGGTGACCAGGCGCGAGGTCATGTACCACTTGTGGTTGCGCGCCTCCCGGTGCGCCTGGTGCAGGTATTCGGGGATGGCGTAGCCGGGGCCAAAGAACTTGTCGTAGGCGTCGGGGTATTTGAAGCCCACGGAGTCGTCCGCGAAATAGCGCAGCGCCTGGTGGTATTTCACCGCCCAGGTGATCTCCTCGCTGACATAGGGCGCGAGCATCTGCGCGCCCCAGTAGCCATGATCCACGCGCAGCAGCGCGCCGCAGGCGATGTCGTGCAGCAGGCAGGCAACGATCACCGTCTCGCTCTGGCCGGCATCCAGTGCGCTTTTCGCCGATTGCAGCAGGTGGCGGAAGGCGATGTCGCAGAAACGGTAGTGGAAGAAGTCGAGCAGCGTGGGCTTGTCGGGCATCACCGGCAGGGCCGGGTTCTGGCCCATCATGAACACGCTGCCTTCCTGGTGCATGCGCGCCGTCATCGCAGGTTCCGGATCGTGGTAGCCATCGACATGGAAGTTCGCGATGGGCTGCGGCAACGCCATGCGCTCATGCTCCGACTGCGGAGCTTCGGCGGGAGAGATGAACCGCGGCGTTTTCCTAAACGGGATCATGGGTCTGGTTTCCCTGGCGGCGCGCCAGCATGGCGCCGATCATCAGCTGCAACTGGTGGTAGATCATGATCGGCAGCATGACCAGCCCGATCTCGGCAGAGGGGAACAGCACCTTCGCCATGGGTACGCCGCTGACCAGGCTCTTGGTGGCGCCGGCATAGCGCAGCGAGCGGGCATCCGCGGGAGCAAGGCCGAGCCAGCGCGCCAGCAATCCGGTCCATCCCAGCACCAGGCCCAGCAGCACCACGCACACCAGCAGCAGCGCGACGACGGTCATGGGCGCGAACTGCTTCCATAGCCCCTGGATGACGGCTGCCGAGAAGGCGGTGTAGACGGCGATCAGCACGGTCGCCCGGTCGGCCCACGACAGCAATGCCCTCTGGCGAGTGGCCCAGCCGCTCAGCAGCGGACGCATCAGGTGGCCGGCAATGAAGGGCAGCAGCAGCTGCATCACGATCTTCCAGATTCCCGACAGCGGCACGCCGCCGCCACTGGCGGAGAGCAGCAGCCCGGCGACCAGCGGCGTCGCGATGACGCCCAGCAGGTTGGAGGCCGCGGCGGCGGCCACGCTGGCGGCGACATTGCCGCCGGCCATGGAAGTCAGCGCTATCGACATCTGCACTGTCGAGGGCAGCGTCGCCAGGAACAGCACGCCGGCCCACAGCCCCGCCGGCAGCAGCGAGGGCCAGACGGCCGACAGCGCGAGACTGAAAAGCGGCAGCGCCACGAAGGTGGTGCCGAGGATGGCCAGATGCAGACGCCAGTGGGTGAGCGCGGCGAGCAGGTTGTCGCGCGGCAGACGCAGGCCGTGCAGAAAGAACAGCATCACGATGGCGGTCGTCGCCACCACGCCCAGCGTGTCTGCCGCGCGGCCCGACGCCGGCATGAAGGTGGCGAGCAGCAGCACGCCGACCAGCGTCAGGACGAAGGGATCGGGCAGCAGGCGCCGCAGCGACAGCATCTGCCGTATCGCGCGTTCAGTGCGCCGGCGGGGTGTCGTCCCCGCCGGCGCGGCGCAGGCGCCGGGCGCGCCGGGCGCGCATGTTCAGCAGCTCCACGAACACCGAGAAGGCCATGGCGCTGTAGATGTAGGCCTTCGGGATGTGGGCGCCGAAGGCCTCCGCCACCAGCATGGTGCCGATCAGCAGCAGGAAGCCCAGCGCCAGCATCACCAGCGTGGGATTGTTGTGGATAAAGTTCGCCAGCGGCGTGGCGGCGAACAGCATGATGCCGACCGTGATCACCACGGCGATCACCATGATGGGCACGTGGTCGGTCATGCCCACGGCGGTGACGATGCTGTCGACCGAGAACACGATGTCGAGCACGATGATCTGGCCGATGGCTGCCGCGACGCCGATGCGGGCGGTGGGCTCGAACACATCGGGGCCGGCGTCCATGTCGACGTTGTGATGGATTTCCTTGGTGGCCTTCCAGATCAGGAACAGGCCGCCGGCCAGCAGGATGAGGTCGCGCCAGGAGAAGGCCTGGCCGAAGGCCTCGAAGACCGGCGCGGTCATCTTGACGATGATGGCGACCATGCCCAGCAGCGCCAGCCGCATCACCAGCGCCAGCGAAATGCCGATTCGCCGTGCCCGCGCCCGGTAGTTCTCGGGCAGCTTGTTGGTCAGGATGGAGATGAAGATGAGGTTGTCGATGCCCAGCACCACTTCCATGGCGATGAGGGTGACGAGAGCCAGCCATGCGGCAGGGTCGGCGGCCAGGACAAGCAGGCTATCCATTCACGATTCCGGCAATGATTTCCGCGGATTATGGCATGTGCTACCTTCCGCGCCATGGGCTGCCGATAGTCTCACGGCCTGCCGGTCCCGCACCGCTTCCCGATCCAACCCAATTCCAGAACAGGCGAGGAAATCTGTCATGAAGGAAAGCCGGAAACACCATCTTCTGGCCGCTGCCGTCACCGCGCTGTGCGCCGCGACGTCCGCGCAGGCCGCGGACAAGGCCCCGCCCGAAATTCCCAGGTGCGACAGCCGCATCGGCACGCTGGCGGTCACCGAGCCGGGAGTGCGCTGGTGGCAGGAACTGGGCCTGGAGTCGCCCGAAGCCCTCATCAAGGTGTTCGTCGCGCAGTCCAACTGCTTCACGCTGGTGGATCGCGGCAAGGGTCTGGCCGCGGCGCAGGCCGAGCGGGAGCTGGCCGGCGGCGGCGAGCTGCGCGGCGGCTCGAATGTGGGCAAAGGGCAGATGAGGGCGGCCGACTATGTGCTGGTCCCCGACGTCGTCAACAAGAACGCGCGCGCCGGCGGCAAGAACATCGGCGGCCTGCTGGGCGGCGTGATCGGCGGCGTGGCCGGCGCGGTCGTCGGCGGCATCAGCCTGAAGAGCAAGACGGCTGACGTGGTGCTCACGCTCACCGACGTGCGCTCCACCGAGCAGGTTTCGCTTCAGCAGGGCAGCGCCAAGAAGACCGACCTGGGCTGGGGCGGTGGTGGCGGCGCCTTCTTCGGCGGATTCGCGGCCGGCGGCGCCAGCAGCTACGCCAACACCGAGATCGGCCAGGTGGTCACCATGGCCTATCTCGACGCCTTCGTGAAGCTGGTCAATGACGTGCGCGCGATCCAGCCCGACGCCAAGGCCGACAATGTGCAGCAGGCCGTCAGCATGGCCAAGCCCGGCAAGCTGATGCCCAGCCCGAGCAATTCCGGCCAGGCGCTGCGCGACCTGGACGCGGGCGCCATGCTCTATCCCACGGGCGAGAAGCAGGGCCCGTTCTGGAAGGTGCAGGACGAACTGGGCAATGAGGGCTGGGTGCCCATGGGGTTGCTGCAGCTGGCCAGGTAGCCTTCGCGCCTGACCGGCCCCACTGAGACGGTCAAGGGCTCCGTGCGCCGGCACGGGGCCCTTTTCTTTGGGTCCGGCGCGACTGGAATCTTCTAGAATGCCGCGCCTATGCATGCTCTCTCGGTTCGCGGTCTCACCAAGACGTACAGGAATGGTGTCCATGCCCTCAAGGGCATCGACCTCGATGTGGAAGAGGGTGACTTCTTCGCGCTGCTGGGTCCGAACGGCGCCGGCAAGACCACACTGATCGGCATCGTCACCTCGCTGGTCACCAAATCCGGCGGCACGGTGGGTGTGTTTGGCCACGACATGGATCGGGAGCTGGGGCGCGCCAAGTCCTGCATCGGCATCGTGCCGCAGGAGATCAACTTCAACATGTTCGAGTCGCCGGAGACCATCGTGGTCAACCAGGCCGGCTTCTATGGCGTGGAGCGCGGCCTGGCGCGCGAGCGCGCCGAGAAATACCTGCGGCAGCTGCATCTGTGGGACAAGCGCAAGGAAATCGCGCGCTCGCTTTCCGGCGGCATGAAGCGGCGGCTGATGATTGCGCGCGCGCTGATGCACGAGCCGCGGCTGCTGATCCTGGACGAGCCCACCGCCGGCGTGGACATCGAGATCCGCCGTTCCATGTGGGAATTCCTGCGCACCATCAACGAGCAGGGCACGACCATCATTCTCACCACGCACTATCTCGAAGAGGCGGAGAACCTGTGCCGCAACATCGCCATCATCGACGGCGGCCGCATCATCGAGCGTGACCGCATGAGCAGCCTGCTGCGTCGGCTGCACACCGAGAGCTTCCTGTTCAGCCTGCGCGATCCGCTGGCCGCGCTTCCGCGGCTGCAGGGCTACCGCACGGTGATGGTGGATGACCACACCCTCGAGATCGAGATGTCGAAGGAGCAGAGCCTCAACGAGATCTTCTCGCTGCTGTCGGCGCAGGGCATCGAGGTGCTGTCGATGCGCAACAAGGTGAACCGGCTGGAGGAGATGTTCATGCGCCTGGTGGAGAATCGCGCGGCATGAGCGTTTCTCCCGGCATGAGCGTTTCGCAGATGTCCATGGCCGCCATCCAGTGGGTGGGCTTCCGCACCATCGTGATCCGCGAATACAGCCGCATCGTCCGCATCTGGCTGCAGACGCTGATGCCGCCGGCGGTGACCACCACGCTCTACTTCATCATCTTCGGCAGCCTGGTCGGCCGCCGCATCGGCCCCATGCAGGGCATCGACTACATCGCCTACATCGCGCCCGGCCTCATCATGATGTCGGTGATCACCAACTCCTACGGCAATGTGGTGTCGTCCTTCTTCGGCGCCAAGTTCGGCAAGCACATCGAGGAGCTGCTGGTCTCGCCGCTGCCCAACTGGGTGATCGCGCTGGGCTATGTGTGCGGCGGGCTGATCCGCGGCGCCATGGTGGGGCTGGTGGTGACCGCCGTCGCGCTGGTGTTCACCTACATGCACTCGCATCACCTGCAGGTGCACAACCTTGGCGTGGTGATCGCGGCCATGCTGCTGACTTCGGCCGTATTCTCGCTGGGTGGGCTCATCAATGCCGTGTTCGCGAAGAACTTCGATCAGGTGAACTGGATTCCGTCCTTCGTGCTCACGCCGCTGACCTACTTCGGCGGCGTGTTCTACTCGGTGGACCTGCTGCCCGTGTGGGCGCAGAAGCTGTCGCTGGTCAATCCCATCCTGCACATGGTGAACGCCTTCCGTTACGGCTTCCTGGGTGTCAGCGACGTGAGCCTGGCCAGCGCCTTCGCCATCATGGCGGCCTGTGTGGCGGCGCTGTTCATCTGGGCCATCATTCTTCTGAACCGGGGAGCCGGAACACGTGACTGAAGCATCATCCGGCGGCGCGTTCATCCCCCGTCTGTACGAGGCGGCGCGCCGGCGCCAGTCGCTGGTGTGCGTGGGGCTGGACCCCGAGCCCGAGCGCTTTCCGGCTTCGATCCGCGCGCTGCCGCAAGCCATCTTCGAGTTCAACCGGCGCATCATCGATGCCACCGCCGAGTACGCCTGCTGCTTCAAGCCGCAGTTCGCGCACTATGCGGCGCTGGGCGCCGAAGACCAGCTGCTGGAGACCATTTCTTACATTCACCAGCGGCATCCCGGTTTGCCGGTGATCCTGGATTCCAAGCGCGGCGACATCGGCAGCACCGCCGCGAAGTACGCGCGCGAATCCTTCGTGCGCTACGGCGCCGACGCGGTGACGGTGAACCCCTACCTGGGCTTCGACTCGGTCGATCCCTATCTCAAGTACCGCGATCGCGGCGTGATCGTGCTGTGCCGCACCTCGAATCCCGGCGCGCGCGACTTCCAGGACCTGGAGTCGGGCGGCAAGCGGCTGTATCGCCATGTGGCCGAGCGCGTCGCGCGCGACTGGAACGCGGCCGGCAATTGCATGCTGGTGATCGGCGCGACCTACCCCGAGGAGCTGGCGGAGATCCGCGCCGTGGTCGGCGATCTGCCGTTCCTGGTGCCGGGCGTGGGGGCGCAGGGCGGTGATGTGGCGGCGGCCGTGAAGGCGGGCCGAACGGCCGACGGCTTCGGGCTGGTGCTCAATTCCTCGCGCGGCATTCTCTATGCCAGCAGCGGCGAGGACTTCGAAGCCGCAGCGCGGGCGGCGACGCTCGCGCTGCGTGACGAGATCAACCGCAGCCGCTGATCGCGGCCGCGCGCCTTACTTCTGCACCCAGCCGCCGCTGGTGTTCTGGTAGTACCAGCCGCTGCGGGCGCCGCGCTCCACCCAGCGGCGGGCGAAGGTCTTGCGGATATCCGCCGCCCATTCCGGATGGCCGTTGGCCTTGGCGATTTCGTTGTAAAGCGTCTCGCGGTCACGGTTGTCCTCGGCGACCAGACGGTTGAGCAGGCCCCGGTCGGGCAGGCTCACGCCGCTGGCGTCACGCACTTCGATGAGGCCGTTCTGCGTCATGCCCAGCGCGCCGGAGTCGAAGAACTTCTGCAGCTGGCCGAAACGCGCCTGCATCGAGCTGGTGATGGCGCGGATCTCGGGGGAGGAGATGTCGAGGTTGGCTTCCTGCGCATGCGCGGCGGGCACGATGGCATACAGCACCTGGCCGATGGCGACGAGCATGATGTTCGTGGCCGCGGGCGTGGCCTGCGACAGCGGCGGGGCGGTCTGCGCACCCGGGGTGGCGCGCGCGCCGGCGGCGCCGGTGACCGCGTCGATGATCTGGTCGGCGGCTTTCTCGGCGGCGGCCGCCGGGAAATACACATTGATGGTCACGCAGGCACTGATGAGCACGCTGGCGAGCGTGAACTTGGCCGCTGTGGCCAGGGTGCGGATCGTGTTCATGGCCTCGTATCCTCCTGTGGTCGACACCATCCTGCGGGCCAGGGACTGAACATCGCCTGAATCGCGTGGTGTGCGGGCATGGTAAATCAGGGTGCCGTCAGTCCACCACTACGCCGCTGGTGTTCTCCAGCGCAGTTGAGACCTGCGACACAAGCCGCGGCCAGTCCACGCGGTGCTCGTTGCCGATGATGTCGATGCGCGGCAGGCCGCTGCCGCGCACGATGTAGAACCCGGTCCCGGCCCGGCCCACGCCATCCATCTGGCAGACATCGTTGCGCAGACGGCAGGAAATGCCCAGGCGCGCATAGCGGAATTCGTCGAAGAAGCGCAGCGCGCCGCTCTGCAGCGCGGCGGCCACGCCGCCGCCCCCGCCACCGATGCTCGACAGGTTCTGCACCGCGCGCTGGCTGATGCGCCGCCGCGAGCGGTCCCCCGGGGGTGTGGCCATGCGCAGGTCGAAGGCCGTCGGGGACCAGTTGAAGGTCTCCAGGTTCAGCAGATCCACGTCCAGGCGCCCGGTGATGCTGCCGAACTCGAAGGTGCGGGTGATGAGGTCCAGGTCGAGGTTGCGCGCGGTGATGTCGGCATGCAGACGCGGCCAGGCGCTGAAGGGCTGGTTCACGCTGAGGTTGCTGGCAATCACCCGGCCGTCGAATACATCCGCTTCCACGTTGCCCGACAGCGTGAGCACACCGTTGCGGTAGGCGAGGCCGGGAATGCGGCCGGAGAGCTGGCCGGAAAACTCCGGCCAGCCCATGGCGAGCGCGATCGGCCGCACACTGATGGGTTCGATGACGGCGTCGAAGTCGCCTTCCATCTGCGGCAGGCCGATGTCCTGCACGCGCAGGGTGTTGATCACCAGCGCGCCATCGAAGAAGGGCAGGCGGGCGGGGCGCAGCAGCTGGAAATTGCGGCTGCTGGTAGCGAAGTCGATGCGGGTCGTCGCGCCCTGGATGCCCCAGCCGCGCGAGGATTCCCAGGCCAGGAAGGAGGGACGAGGAGGGCCCGCGGCGCCATCGGTCCAGTGCAGGTCGCCGTTCACGCCGGTGACCTCCAGTTGCTGCGCCTCGTCGCTGAAAGCCAGATCCGTGATGCGCAGATCCGCCGCCACTGGCATGTTGTCGGCGATGAGCACGCGGCCGCTGGCGGCGCCCGTGGCCTGCAGCTGGTTGAGTGGTGTCGTGGTCAGCAGCAGCTGCATGTAGCTGCTGTAGGCATCGGGAAACTTCAGTTGCTCCAGCTGCACTTCGGCCTGCTGCACGGCAAAGGGCGACAGAGCGATCCGGGCGTTGCCCGCCAGCGTGGCGAGATCCTTCTGCTCCCAGTGCAGCGCATCGATGGTGAGCCGTTCGCCGTCGCTGTGGCCTTGCAGCGTCATTTGCAGCGGATTGCGGGTGAAATCCAGCAGCACCACGCCGCCGAGGAACTGGCCGCCGGTGCCGGCGATCTGCACATCCAGCGGCATGGGCGTTGCGGCAAGGTCGGTCGACGCGGTGAGGCGGGCCGCGATCTTCTCGCCGATCCAGGTGTAGTCGGCGTTCTGGAAGCCGGCATCGCTGAGGTTCATGGATACGGCGACGCGCATGCTGTCCGCATGCTGCGCGATCCGGGCGCTGAAATCGGCGCTGCCTTCCAGTTGCAGGTCTTCGGGTATGGCGACCCAGGGCGCGGCGAGCTCACGCAATGCCGCGGCCTGCACGGCGGGCAGCGTGAATCCGGCTTCCAGGCCGCGCGCGTTTATCCGCGCATCGAAGGACAGCGTGCTGCCGGCGACATCGGGGACGACGCCCGCGGCCTCGGCATGGCCCGTATCACTGCGCAGGGCCGCGCGGGCGCGCAACGACAGCGGCGGCAGCCGCTCGGCGCGCAGCTGCAGCGCCAGCTGCGGGCAGGAGAACTCGGGCTCGTGGATCACCGGGTTGTCGCATTGCAGCCGGATGCGGCTCAGTGCGCCGGTGTGTTCGCTGAATTCGGCGGGCAGGTCGAGCCGCGGCACTTCGATTTCGATGCGGCTGCGGCCATTGCCGGGCAGCCGCAGCGTGGCGGTGACTTCGCGCGCCGTGATCATGCCGCCCTGGGCCAGCGGCTGCTCGATGGACCTGGCCTGCAACTGGATGCGTTCCACCGCCGCAGCCGGCATCGCCGCGGTGAGCACGGCGGCGAGCAGCGTCATCGACGCCACGCGTTTCACGGCGGGTTCACCTCGATGGTGACATGGCCCAGCGAGGGCAGGTCGTCGAGCCGTTCGCGGTAGGCCGCGGGCGTGAGGGACGAGACGCTGGTCAGCGAAACCACCAGCGCGTGATGACCAGGGCCCAGCCGCCACACATGCAGGTCGGTCACACGTGTTTCTTCACCGCCCGGCGCCAGCCGCGTGCGGATGGCCTGCTCCAGGCGGCTGTCATCGTGCGCATCGAGCAGCGAACGCCCGGCGGTGCGTGCAAGGCCGATGGCCCAGTGCCCGATGACGATGGCGCCGACCACGCCCATCAGCGCATCCATCCATATCCAGCCCAGGTAGCGCCCGGCCAGCAGGCCGACGATGGCGAGCACCGAGGTGAATGCGTCGGCCACCACATGCATGTAGGCCGCGCGCAGGTTGGTGTCGTGGTGGTGATCGTCACCGGCGTGATCGTGCCCATGATCATCGCCGTGGTCATGATGCAGCAGCGCGGCGCTGGCAAGGTTCACCGCGAGCCCCAGCACGGCGATGGCGATGGCCTGCATGAACTGGATGGGGCGCGGCTCCAGCAGCCGCTCGAAGGATTCAACGGCGATCAGCAGCGCGACGATGCCCAGCGACACGGCGCTGGCAAAGCCGGCCAGCTCGCCCACCTTGCCGGTGCCGAAGGTGAAGCGCGGATCGCGCGCATGAGCTCTGGCGTAACGGTAGGCCAGTGCGGCCACGCCCAGCGCGGCCGCGTGGGTGGCCATGTGCCAGCCATCGGCCACCAGCGCCATGGAGCCGAACCACATGCCGCCGACGATTTCCCCCACCATCATCACGGCGGTGAGGATCACCACCCACTGCGTGCGCCGCGCATGGTGGTCGTGGTGCTGGCCTAGCCAGGAATTGGGGCAGGGAGCAGGTGTAACCATTTCGTCACATCATCGTCACATCAGTGCAGTGTGGCGGGATCAAAGTGCCGGCATGGCAGGACCCATCGGTTTCCACCGCATGCACGAGATCCTCACCCGCCTCGACGCCATCGAGCTCAAGGCCTGTCTGCACTTTAACGCAGCGATCCGCCGGGTGCAGATCCTCCGGCTGTTCCGCGTCGCGAGCCGCCTCGGCGATGGCGTGCTGTGGTATTCGCTCACCGCCTGCCTGGCGCTGTTCGGCGGCGCCAGCGGCCGCGCCGCGGCGCTGCAATGCGCGGTGGCGGGCGTGGCCGGGCTGCTGCTCTATCGCGCGCTCAAGGGCGTGCTGGTGCGCGAACGGCCTTTCATCACGCACCGCGCTGTGGTGTGCGCGGGGCGCCCTCTGGACCGCTTCAGCTTTCCTTCCGGCCACACGCTGCACGCGGTGAGCTTCACGCTGATCATCTGTTCGGCGGTGCCCACCGCGGCGCTGCTGCTGGCGCCAGCGGCGCTGCTCATCGCGCTGTCGCGGGTGGTGCTCGGCCTGCACTACCCCTCGGATGTGCTGGCCGGCGCGCTGCTGGGCGCTGGCGTTGCTCATGCCACGCTGCGCTGGGTCGTTCCCTGATGCGCCGGATCGAACCTTGAACCTGCGTCCGCTGATCGTCTCCGACGTCTACTTCCCGCGCGTCAACGGCGTCTCCACCTCGATCCGCTGCTTCCGCGAGGATCTGGCGGCACTGGGCGTTGCCAGCCACCTGATCGCCCCTTCCTATGGGCCCGACGATGTGCCCGAAGACGGAATCACACGCGTGCCTTCGCGCGCCGTGCCGCGCGATCCCGAAGATCGCCTGATGAGCTGGTCCGCGCTGCGGGCGGCGCTGCGCGATCCGCGGCATGGCGAGTGCACGCTGGTGCACATCCAGACGCCCTTCCTCGCGCACTATGCCGGCCTGCGCCATGCGCGCGCCGCCGGCCTGCCGGTGGTGGCGACCTGCCACACCTACTTCGAGGACTACCTGCACCACTACATGCCGCTGTTGCCGCGCGCGGCGGGCGCCTAGCTCGCGCGCAGCGTGATGACGCACCAGCTCAACGCCGTGGACTGCGTGATCTCGCCTTCCGGGCAGGTGCGCAGCCGCCTGCTGGAATATGGCGTGACCCGCCCCATCGAGGTGCTCCCCACTGGCATGACCGAGGCGCGTTTCCAGCCCGGTGACGCGGCCCGCTTCCGCAGGCGCTTCGGCCTGCCCGCGGACCGGCGCCTGCTGCTCATCCTCGGCCGCGTGGCCTTCGAGAAGAACATCAGTTTCCTGCTGCGGATGTTCGCCATCGTCCATCGCAGTGAGCCCGCGGCGCTGCTGGTCATCGCGGGCGAGGGGCCGGCGCAGGCACAGCTGGCGCGCGAGGCGGAACAGCTGGGCATCGCGGACCAGGTGCGCTTCGTCGGCAATCTCGACCGCGAACGCGGCCTGAACGACTGCTACGCGGCGGCCGATGTCTTCGTGTTCGCCTCACGCACCGAAACCCAGGGTCTGGTGCTGCTGGAAGCCATGGCGCAGGCGCGCCCCGTGGTCTCCACTGCGTGCCTGGGCACCCGCTCGGTGCTGGCGCCGGAAAGCGGAGCCTTCGTGGTGGAGGAGAACGAGCAACAGTTCGCCTCCGCGGTCAATGCCATCTTGCGCGACAATGCCGGCGCCGCGGCACGGGCGGCCATGGGACTGGCCTGGGCCCGGCGCTGGTCATCGCGCGAGATGGCGCAGCGTCTTGCACAGATCTATGCCCAGGTGCAGGCAAAAACAGGCGTCATCGCGGCAACGGGCCGCGCGCTTAAGATATGATCGCGCTCCGGGAGATAGAGGCTTCCTCCCGGAGAACACATGTCCGGCAAGCGCGCCCTGGTCGTAGACGATTCCAAGTCCGCCCGATCTTTCCTGTCGAAGCTGCTGGAAGGCCATCAGCTTGAAGTCGATTCGGTCGAGACGGCCGAGCAGGCGATCGACTATCTGACCCGCCACCGGCCGGATGTGATCTTCATGGATCACCTCATGCCCGGCATGGACGGTTTCCAGGCCGTGCAGACCATCAAGACCAATCCGCAGACCGCGACCATCCCCATCCTCATGTACACCTCGCAGGAGGGTGAGCTCTATCTCGGGCAGGCCCGCGCGCTCGGCGCCCTGGGTGTGCTGCCCAAGCAGGTGGGGCCTGCGGACGTGCGCAAGGTGCTGCAGCAGCTGCACCTCACCACAGAGACCGCCGCCACGGTTGCACCGGCCGCACCGGTTGCGCCCGGCGCGGACACGGTCGCGGCCACCGAATCTCCACAGAACGTCACGGATACCACGGTGCAGGCGCCCGCCGTGCCGGCCCCCGCGCCCGTGATCCTCCCCGGAGTCGATGCCGAGACGCTGCGCGAGGAGCTGACGGGCCTGCGGCGCCAGGTGGCCGGCTACATCGAGACGCAGCGCGAGCGGCTGGTGGCCGAGCTGCCGCATCGGTTGCGCGAAGCGCTGCCGCCACCGCCCGTGCCCGAGCCGCCGAAGCCCGATCCGCTGCCGTGGGCGCTGGCGATCGCGGCGGGGCTCGCCGCGCTGCTGCTGGGCGGGCTGCTGTGGATGGAGCGCCAGCATTCGGGAGACCTTGCCGCGCAGCTGGCCGCCGCGGCGAGTTCAGCGCAGGCGGTTGCGGCACAGGCCGCGCGCGCGCAGGCGACGCCGCTGGCGGTTGCGTCGGCCGGTGCCGCGGCCGATGGAGTGCAGCAGCTGACGGTGCTGCCCGTGCCTTTCGGCGAGGCACCGCTGGCCGGCGCGCGCGTGGACCGGCTGCGCGAGCTGGTCACTCAGCTCGCGGCCACGGGCCACTCCGGCACGCTGGAGATCCGGCGCTTCGCCGGGCGCTTCTGCCTCATGGGGGACCGCGGCAGCGGCTACTCGCTGGCGCAGGACGGCACGGCCTACGACAAATGTGATCTGGTGGCCGATGCCGACACCACCGGCGTGACCAATGTGCCGGCCGAATCGCTGGGGTTCGCCAACCTGCTGGTGGAGGCGCGCCGCAGCCATCCGCAGCTGCGCATCGAGGTGCTGGTCGGCGGCGGCGATGTTCCGCAGCCCTATCCCGATGCCGGCGCCATGCCGCCGCCCACTGCCGGGCAGTGGAACGCGGTGGCCGCGGCGAACAACCGGGTCGAAGTGCGGTGGCTGCCGGACGCTTGAACGAATTCCAGCCAGGCCGGTTCTGGCGCAACGCCCATCTGCAATCCATCCTGCCCAGCATCTGGCCGCGCAGCGGCCTGCTGGCGCGCAGCCGGCCGCTGCGCGAGGCCAGCCGTGAATGGCTGCTCGATTGCGGCGAGGAGGTGCGTCTGCAGGCTTTCCATGCGGCGCCTGCGAAGCCGCGCGACATGGCCGTGGTGGTGCTGCATGGCTGGGAGGGCAGCGCCGATGCGCACTATGTGCTGTCGCTGGGTCAGTCGCTGTTCGAGGCCGGCTTGGAGGTGGTGCGGCTGAACCTGCGCGACCACGGCGACACCCACCATCTCAATCGCGACATCTTCCACTCCTGCCGCCTGCCTGAGGTGTGCGGCGCGGTCGCCGCGATCCAGTCGCGGCTGCCGGACCGCCAGATCTGGCTGGTCGGTTTCTCGCTGGGCGGCAATTTCATGTTGCGCGTGGCGGCCAGCGGCGATGCGCGCCTGGGGCCGCTGCAGGGGGTGGTGGCGGTGTCGCCGGTGCTGGACCCGGCCACCGCGATGGATGCGCTGGAAAGCGGTTGGCCGCTGTACCAGCGCTATTTCGTGCGCAAATGGACCCGCTCATTGCAGCGCAAGCAGCAGCTGTGGCCGCAGCATCTGGATTTCTCCGGCCTGCTGGAAGCCACCAACCTGCGGCGCCTGACGGCGGCGCTGGTGGCGCGCTACACGGATTTCCCGACGATGGAGGATTACCTCGCGGGCTATGCCATCACCGGTGGGCGGCTGGCGACGCTCGCGGCGCCGGCGGTGATCCTGGCGGCCGAAGATGATCCCATCATCCCCGCGGCGGACCTGGCGCGGCTGGCGGCCCATCCCGGCTTGCGGATCGTGCGCCACCGCCACGGTGGGCACATGGGGTTCATGACAACCCCGGGCGCGCCGTCGTGGCTCGATGGCTTCGTGCGCCGTCAGCTTTCGGTCTGACGCTTCTCCTCGAATTCGGTGATCGGGGCGCCGCTGGTCACCAGCGTCTCGCCCTCGATGACCGCGCCGCGCGCGATGGCCAGCATGCCGGCCTGCACTTTTCCGCGGATCACGGCCGCGGAGCCCAGCTCCAGCTTGTCGCGCACCGTGATGTTGCCGGTGAGGGAGCCGGCGATCACGGCGGCCTGGGTGCGCACCTCGCCTTCCCAGTGCGCGCCCTTGGCGATCGACAGGATGCCGCCGATCTGGCCGTCGCCGCGCACCTGACCACTGAGCATCACCGACCCGGGGGCGATGAGATCACCGTTCAGGGTCACGCCCACGCCTATTACCGTTGGCGGCCCGTTGAGGCGGTCGCCGGCGCGACGCTTTGGCAGATCATTCATGGCCCGATATTGCATAAAGCCGGCGGCGGTTTCCGGCGCCGGGCGAGAAACTGTGAACCGATCGCCCGCGCCGAAGGCAGGACTGGCGCCTGGGTCCACACTCAGCTGGATTTGCCGCTCAGCCAGGCCAGCTCCTCCGCGGTGCTGCGCCGGTACAGCACGGCGTTGCGGTGGGGGAAGCGGCCGAAGCGGGCGATGGTGCGGCAATGCTGCTCGGCCAGCTGCACGCAGGCATCGAACAGCGCGCGCTGCGCCGGCGGCGCCTCGCCGGCAAGGCGCCGGTAGGCGGCCAGGGATTCCTCCTGCAGCTCCTGCGATTCGGCATGCAGCAGGGGCATGTAGAGGAAGAGGCGCTCCACTGGGGCCAGCGCCGCATCCGCGCCGGTCGCCATGCCGGCCAGGCACAGCTCCACGGCGCGTCCGTCGCGCGCGTAGGCGCGCGCCTTGCCGCGGAACATCTGGCGGGGAAGGGGATCGAGCAGCAGGATCAGCGCCAGCAGCCGGCGGGGGCTGGCGGCCCAGGCATCCAGCTCGCCACGGGCGGCGGCTTCGATGGTCGCTCCGAAGCGGCTCGCCAGCGCCTCGTCGCGCAGCTGCACCAGTTCGGGCGACTCCTCGTCGCCGAACCACAGCCGCAGCCGCTGGGGGAATTCGCCGGCCCCGAGCGGGTCGGGGCCGAACCAGAAGTCCAGGACATCCTGGGCCCGGTGCGCGGTGGGTGGCGCGCCGGGCATTCAGATCACTCGCAGAGGCTTTCCAGCAGCCCCTGGGCCACCGGATTGAGGCGCTTGCGGGCCAGCTCCCGGGCCTTGGGCGCATCGATGATGTGTTCGAGCGGGCCGCTGATCATCATGCCGCGCACGGCAGGGTGCCGCGTCGAGACGCGCGCCATCTTGTTCAGCACCGTGAAACCGCGGTTGATCTTGTTGCGGGGAGCGCGGTTGCCCTCGATGGAGCGGGCCAGGTACTGGCCGAACCGGCTGTAAAGGAAATAGTCGTCGTCGCCCACGTGGAAGCGGGCTTCAGCAAAAAAGTCGGGGAAATTCTTTTCCAGATACTGGTTGACGCGCAGAAGGCGGGGTCCAGGGTCTTCGGTTGCCGACGCTTTGCTTGTGTTCATCGTTAGGTGCCACACCTCCAAGGGTCCCGAGAACCATTTCTGGGCGTCACGAGCGACCGTACCCCGCAACGCGGCGCGGACATTAAGACCAATGCCCCCTCAATGCAATAGATATGGATACGGTTTTTTTGACCGTCGTTGCGACATCGGTATCATATGCTTCCAAGGTTTTCCTCCTTGGGTGGCAGTCGTCGCCCGATCCGCCGGTCCCGGCGGCCTGCGGCTCCTGACGCATATGTTAGTTCGATTCCGGGCGCAGCCCGGCACGGCCCCTGCTTCGGCACGGTAGAGGCGGTGTGATTCCGGGTGCCCGACGTTTGAGTTTTGAGGGTGACCAGATGAGCGTTACGCACAATCAGGGGCTCTTCAGCGAAGCATATGAAAAGGACAGCTGCGGCTTCGGGTTGATAGCCAATCTCGACGATCTGCCCAGCCACTGGCTGGTCAAGACCGCCATAGCCTCCCTGGACCGCCTTACCCACCGCGGCGCCGTCGCCGCCGACGGCAAGACCGGCGACGGCTGCGGCCTGATGCTCAAGACGCCGGTCAAATTCCTGCGCGCCGTGGCGAAAGAGGCCGACATCAAGCTTGGCGCGCTGTTCGCCGCCGGCAATGTGTTCCTCAGCACCGATCCGCAGCGCGCCGCCGCCGCCCGCGCGGAGCTTGCCGCCCAGGTCGAAGCGCAGGGTCTTGCGGTCGCCGGCTGGCGCGTGGTGCCCACCGACGCGGGCGCCTGCGGCGCCGAGGCATTGAAGACCCTGCCGTGCATCGAGCAGATCTTCGTCAATGCCCCCGCCGACATGGACGACACGACGTTCAACCGGCACCTGTTCATGGCGCGCCGCCGCGCCGAACGCGCGCTGGAGCACGATCCGGTGTTCTACGTGCCCAGCCTTTCCGCCAGCACCCTGGTCTACAAGGGCATGGTCATGCCCTCGTATCTGGTGCAGTTCTTTCCCGACCTGGGTGATGAGCGCGTGGAGGCGTCGGTGGCCGTGTTCCACCAGCGCTTCTCCACCAACACCCTGCCGCAGTGGCGCCTGGCGCATCCGTTCCGTTACCTCGCGCACAACGGCGAGATCAACACCATCGAGGGCAACCGTTCCTGGGCGCGCGCCCGCGGCCCCATCCTCACGAGCCCGCTGCTGCCGAACCTGAAGTCCGTGCTGCCGCTTGTGCGGCTGGAAGGCTCGGATTCCGAGAGCCTCGACAACATGCTCGAGGTGCTGCTGATGGGTGGCATGGACGTGATGCAGGCGATGCGCCTGCTGATGCCGCCGGCCTGGCAGAGCGTCGACGGCATCGATCCGGACGTGCGCGCGTTCTACGAGTTCTACGCGCCGCACATGGAGCCGTGGGACGGCCCGGCGGGCGTGGTGCTCACCGATGGCCGCTATGTGGCCTGCACGCTGGACCGCAATGGCCTGCGGCCGGCGCGTTACGTGATTACCCGCGACCGGCATCTCACCATCGCCTCGGAAGTGGGTGTGTGGGATTACGAGCCCGAACAGGTGGAACGCAAGGGCCGCATGGGCCCGGGCCAGATGCTGGTGCTGGACCTGCAGACGGCCGCGCTGCTCGACAACGACGCCGTGCACAACCTGCTCAAGGTGCGCCATCCGTTCAAGGCCTGGCTCAAGCGCGGTGTGCGTTACCTGGAATCCGAGCTGGTGGATCCCTCGCTGGCCGCCGAGCCGATGGATGTCGGCACGCTCAACATCTACCGCAAGATGTTCAACATCACCGCGGAGGAGCGCGAGGAGATCATCCGCGTGCTGGCGCGCGACGAGAGCGAGGCGGTGGGCTCGATGGGCGACGACACCCCGATGCCGGTGCTCTCGCACCACACCCGCAGCGTCTACGACAATTTCCGCCAGCAGTTCGCGCAGGTGACCAATCCGCCGATCGATCCGCTGCGCGAAGCCATCGTGATGTCGCTGCAGACCGAGATCGGGCCGGAGTGCAACATCTTCCAGCCGCAGGCGGCGCACGCGCACCAGATCGTTATGAATTCGCCGGTGCTGTCGCAGCGCAAACTGCGCCAGATCATGGCGCTGGCGGACGAGGGTCTGGCCAACCCCTTCATCGACCTGCAGTACGACCCGGCCGAAGGGCTGGCGGCGGCGCTGCGGCGCCTGTGCGCCGAGGCCGAAGCCGCGGTGCGCGCCGGCACCGTGGTGCTGCTGGTCTCCGACCGTTACCTCATCAGGGGCAAGCTGCCGGTGCATGCGCTGCTGGCGACCGGCGCCATCCACACGCACCTGGTGAAGCTGGGCCTGCGCTGCCGCTGCAACCTGCTCATCGAGACCGGCACGGCGCGCGATCCGCACCACTTCGCCTGCCTCATCGGCTACGGCGCCACGGCCGTGTATCCATACATGGCCTATCAGTCGCTTTACGACATGGCGCGCAAGAGCAAGGTCAAGAGCGACTACGGCGGGCGCGTGGAGCTGGGCCGCAGCTACCGCAAGGCCATCCGCAAGGGCCTGATGAAGATCATGTCCAAGATGGGCATCTCGACCATCGCGAGCTACCGCTCCGCGCAGCTGTTCGAGATCGTGGGCCTCGCGGACGAGGTGGTGGACCTGTGCTTCCCCGGCACCACCAGCCGCATCCGCGGCGCCAATTTCGATGATCTGCAATCCGACCAGCAGAAGCTCTCGGAGCGCGCCTGGAATGATCTGAAGTCCATCGAGCAGGGCGGCCTGCTCAAGTATGTGCATGGCGGCGAATACCACATGTACAACCCGGATGTGATCGCCACTCTGCAGGCGGCGGTGATGGCGGGTGACTACGACATCTATCGCCAGTACGCGCGGCTGGTGAACGAACGCCCGGCATCGACGCTGCGCGATCTGTTGCAGTTGGTGCCGGGCACGCCGGTGCCGCTCGATGAAGTGGAGAGCGCGGAGGCCATCCTGGTGCGCTTCGACTCGGCTGCCATGTCGCTGGGCGCGCTGTCGCCCGAAGCGCACGAGGCGCTGGCGATCGCCATGAACCGGCTCGGCGCGCGCTCGAACTCGGGCGAGGGCGGCGAAGACCCGGTGCGCTATGGCACCGACAAGAACTCCAAGATCAAGCAGGTGGCCTCGGGCCGCTTCGGCGTGACGCCGCATTACCAGGTGAATGCGGAGGTGCTTCAGATCAAGGTGGCGCAGGGCGCCAAGACCGGCGAGTGCGGCCAGATGCCCGGAGACACGGTCATCGAGATGATCGCTCGGCTGCGCTTCGCGCGGCCCGGCGTGGGTCTGATCTCGCCGCCGCCGCACCACGACATCTATTCCATCGAGGATCTGGCGCAGCTGATCTTCGATCTGAAGCAGGTGAACCCGCAGGCGCTGGTGTCGGTGAAGCTGGTGGCCGAGCCGGGCGTGGGCACCATTGCCGCGGGCGTGGCGAAAGCCTATGCCGACCTCATCACCATCTCCGGTTATGACGGCGGCACCGGCGCGAGCCCGCTGTCGTCTATCAAGTACGCCGGCAGCCCCTTCGAGCTGGGTCTTGCCGAAACGCACCAGACCCTGCGCCGCAACGAGATGCGGCACAAGGTGCGTGTGCAGGCCGACGGCGGCCTCAAGACCGGCCTCGACGTGATCAAGGCCGCCATCCTCGGCGCCGAGAGCTTCGGCTTCGGCACCGCGCCGATGGTGGCGCTGGGCTGCAAATACCTGCGCATCTGCCATCTGAACAACTGCGCCACCGGCGTTGCAACCCAGCATGAAGTGCTGCGCTCGAAGTACTTCCTCGGCATGCCGGAGATGGTGATGAACTATTTCCGTTTCGTGGCCGAGGAATGCCGCGAGATCATGGCGGCGCTGGGTGTGCGCACCATGGCCGAGCTGATCGGGCACACCGAGCTGCTCAAGCCCGCCGAAGGCCAGACGCCGCGCCAGCAGCGGCTCGACCTCTCGCCGCTGCTCTCCACCGCGGGCCTGCCGGAACATGGGCCGCAGTTCTGCCAGCAGACCTCCAACCCGCCCTTCGACAAGGGCCTGCTGGCCGAGCAGATGGTCGCCGACATGCGCGAGGCCATCGAGACCGCCACCGGCGGCGAATGGCATTACGCGGTGAAGAACTTCAACCGCTCCATCGGCGCGCGCATCTCCGGCGAGATCGCGCGGCACTGGGGCAACTACGGCATGGAGAAATCGCCGCTGGTGGTGAAGCTCTCGGGCTCCGCCGGCCAGAGCTTCGGCGTGTGGAACGCCGGCGGGCTGCACCTGATCCTCGAAGGCGACGCCAACGACTACGTGGGCAAGGGCATGGCCTCGGGCAAGCTGGTGCTCAAGCCGCCGCGTGGCTCGCGTTTCGTCGCGCGCGACACCGTGATCATGGGCAACACCTGCCTCTATGGCGCAACCGGCGGTGAAGTGTTCGCCGCCGGACAGGCCGGCGAGCGCTTCGCCGTGCGCAACTCCGGCGCCGTGGCCGTGGTGGAGGGCGCGGGCGACCACTGCTGCGAATACATGACCGGCGGCGTGGTGTGCGTGCTGGGCAGGACGGGCGTGAACTTCGGCGCCGGTTTCACCGGCGGCTTCGCCTATGTGCTGGACCTGGATCGCTGCTTCGTGGATCGCTACAACCACGAGCTGATCGACATCCACCGCATCAACACCGAGCCGATGCAGACGCAGGTGCTGCACCTGCAGCAGCTGATCGCGCGGCATGTGGCCGAGACCGGCAGCGAATGGGGCGCGGAGATCCTCAACGATTTCCGCTCCTACGTCGGCCGCTTCTGGCTGGTGAAGCCCAAGGCCGCTTCGCTTGAATCGCTGATCGAGAACCTGAGCGCCGCCGCATGAGCAAGTCCAACGCCGACAAGAACCTGCAATTCCTCGATCTGCCGCGGCAGGACCCCGCGAAATTGCCCGTGGCCGAGCGCGTGGTGCAGTTCCGCGAGATCTACTCCGCCTTCGATCCGGCCGGCGCCGCGCAGCAGGCGGGGCGCTGCCTCTCCTGCGGCAACCCGTTCTGCGAGTGGAAGTGCCCGGTGCACAACTACATCCCGAACTGGCTCAAGCTCATCAACGAGGGCAGGCTGCTCGAAGCCGCGGAGCTTTCGCACCAGACCAACTCGCTGCCCGAGATGTGCGGCCGCATCTGCCCGCAGGACCGCCTGTGCGAAGGCGCCTGCACGCTCAACGACGGTCTGGGCGCCGTCACCATCGGCGCCATCGAGAAATACATCACCGATGAAGCGCTGAAGCAGGGCTGGACGCCGGATATGTCGGGCGTGATCGCCACCGGCAAGCGCGTGGCCGTGGTCGGCGCCGGCCCGGCGGGCCTCGGGTGTGCCGACATTCTGGTGCGCAATGGCGTGACGCCGGTGGTTTTCGACAAGTATCCGCGCATTGGCGGCCTGCTCACCTTCGGCATCCCGCCCTTCAAGCTCGAAAAAGAAGTGGTCGAGAAGCGCCGCGAGATCATGGAAGGCATGGGCATCGAGTTCCGTCTCGGTGTGGAGGTGGGCAAGGACATCAGCTTCGAGCAGCTGCTGGCCGAATACGATGCCGTGTTCCTCGGCATGGGCACGTACACCTATGTGAAGGGCAATTTCCCGGGCGAGAACCTGCCCGGCGTGCACGAGGCGCTGCCCTATCTCGTCTCGAACATCCAGCATGAGCTGGGCCTGCCCGGCGGCGAGAAGTTCGTGAACCTCAAGGGCAAGCGTGTGGTGGTGCTCGGCGGCGGCGACACCGGCATGGACTGCAATCGCACCGCCATCCGCCAGGGCGCGACCTCGGTGAGCTGCACCTATCGGCGTGACGTGGACAACATGCCCGGCTCGCGCCGCGACTACAAGAACAGCGTCGAGGAGGGCGTGACCTTTCTGTTCAACCGCCAGCCGGTCGAGATCCTCGGCAAGGGCAAGGTGGAGGGCGTGAAGGTGGTGGAGACGCGCCTGGGCAAGCCCGACGCGCGCGGCCGCCGGTCGCCCGAGAACGTGCCCGGCAGCGAGCAGGTGATTCCCGCCGATGCCGTGGTCATCGCCTTCGGCTTCCAGCCCAGCCCCGCGAAGTGGTTCGATACGCACAACATCGCGCTGCACGGCAATGGCCGCGTGCGTGTGTCGGCCGACCGCATCACGCCGTTCCAGACCACCAATCCCAAGGTGTTCGCGGGTGGTGATATGGTGCGTGGCGCGGATCTCGTGGTGACGGCCGTGTTCGAAGGTCGCGAAGCCGCAAAGGGAATTCTCGGTTATCTCGGACTCGGGGACGGCAAGCCTTATGGTCACTGAAAACTTCATCAAGACGCCCGGCTGGCTCGACTGGTACGCCAACCCCTCGAAGCCGCGCTTCGTGCTGCCGCCCGGCGCGGTGGATGCGCATTGCCATGTGTTCGGGCCTGGCGCGGAGTTTCCGTTCGCGCCCGAGCGCAAGTACACGCCCTGCGATGCGTCGAAGGCGCAGTTGTTCGCGCTGCGCGACCACCTGGGGTTTGCGCGCAATGTGATCGTGCAGGCCACCTGCCATGGCGCCGACAACCGGGCGATGGTGGATGCGTGCCTTGCCGCCAATGGCAAGGCGCGTGGCGTTGCCACCGTGCGCCGTTCGGTTACGGACGAAGAGCTGGCCGCGCTGCACGCTGCTGGAGTGCGCGGCGTGCGCTTCAATTTCGTCAAACGGCTGGTCGATTTCACACCCAAGGACGAGCTGATGGAGATCGCCGGGCGTATCTCGAAGCTCGGCTGGCATGTGGTGATCTATTTCGAGGCGGTGGATCTGCCGGAGCTGTGGGATTTCTTCACAGCGCTTCCGACCACGGTGGTGGTGGACCACATGGGGCGGCCCAATGTGGACCAGCCCATCGACGGGCCCGAGTTCTCGCTGTTCCTCAAGTTCATGCGCGAGCACCAGAATGTGTGGAGCAAGGTGAGCTGCCCCGAACGGCTGACGAAGAGCGGGCCGCCGGCACTCGATGGCGAGCGCAGTGCTTACCGGGATGTGGTGCCGTTTGCCCGGCGCGTGGTGGAGGAGTTCCCGGATCGCGTGCTGTGGGGCACGGACTGGCCGCACCCGAATCTGAAGGGACACATGCCTGATGATGGGCTGCTGGTGGACTTCATTCCGCATATCGCGGTGACGGCGGAATTGCAGAGGAAGCTGCTGGTCGATAACCCGATGCGGTTGTATTGGCCGGAGGAAGCTCGCGGCTGACCAGGGGTTGGCGCCGCCGCGCTGGCCCTGTTCCTGCAGTTCTTGCGGGAGCGGACATAACGCCAGACCTGGACTCGGGTCTGTGGGCTTTTCTGTTCGGTGAGCTATATTGCTGGAAGCGTGGCTTTCAGGGATTGGATGGCTCTATGTCGCATATCTCCGTTGATATGAGGCGCCGCGTATCGCCGGCGCTTGATAGGTTGTTCAAGGAGTTGCCGCGGTTGTCGGTGGCATATGCGGCGTTATCGCCGCGATATTTTCTTATTCCGACAAATCTAGCTAGTAGTTAGACATCACAGGAGCGGTTGTGCCAGCGCCTCACCAAAGAGACTACTTCGCGGAGCTGTATGTGGCCGGGCTGATGGGTGACGCCGGGTGGAACATCTACTTTCCCAAGCGCGATGTCGGCTTCGACTTCATTGCCACGCTGACCACGGATCGTGGCGTGCTGGTGCGTCCTGTCCAGGTTAAGGGCCTCTATCCTACTGAGGTAAAGAAGGACAAGACCTTCTATGGCTATATCGGGAAGCTCACCCAGCTACATCCCGACATGGTTCTGGCGCTGCCTTACTTCACGACGGATAAGGCGGGTCCCGCGCCTGGATGTACCGCATACATGCCGCGCCGAGAGATTCGACTGCAGGCCGGTCGTGGCTACAAATGCACACCTGCAAAGTTTGTGACAGGCTGCGCTCAGCCCCGGCCTACCTTCTCGAAGTATTTTGATCGTCCGGGACTCATAGCCGTCGGAACGCATGGTTGGGGTGCTGGTGATGTCTAACATCTCGTTGCAGGCGGACCGTGGCCGATAAAGTGCATACTTCAAGGCGTCTGCGGGCGGCCGCTGAACTCGGGCGTTATGCGTCTCTCCCAATCGTTTCCGCCAAGTGAAAGGTACTGAAAGAGAAGTTGTGCTTGAGGTAGGCGGTCCTATGGACGAGGCCGCGATATCCCTTGCTGTCTATGGCGAAACCCTAAAGCCCAACGAAGTCTCCTCGCTGCTGGGTGTAGAGCCAACATCCAGTTTCGATGCTGGTCACAAGCGCGGACCTCGGTCCCCACCAATTTCTCACGGCGCTTGGTTCTATGAGGTTCGGGGTAGTCACCCACTGACGCCCGAAGATCTTGCAAATATGCTTCTAGCTCAATTGCCCACGGATCCCAAAGTCTGGTCTGCCTTGGGTTGTCTCTATCGCATCCAGTTTCGTGTGGCATTGCACATGGAGGCTTGGAACCGCGGATTTGGCTTTAGCTCTGCCACGCTGAAGCGCATCGCTGACACCGGTGTAGAACTGAACTTTGATATTTATGCTTACGCAGACCGAGACGCATAACCAATCGTTGCAGCGGTCCGTGACACATAAAGTAATGGCATGGACGCCCCTACTCGGCACGGCATCAGACGTGCCAAAGTGGAAGTGATGTAGCAACCACTGAAACCGAGAAGGGGCGTCGAGATGAACATTACGACTGTTGGGGTAGATCTGGCAAAGACTGTTTTTCAGGTACACGGCGTGGATGAGCGCGGCCAGGTTGTGCTGCGCAAGGCGCTGAAGCGCGCGGAGCTGATCAAGCTGTTTTCCACATTGCCGGCGTGTCTGGTGGGGATGGAAGCCTGCGGCGGCGCGCACTATTGGGCGCGACGACTGATCGAACTGGGCCACACGGTGAAGCTGATGGCGCCACAGTTTGTGAAGCCGTACGTAAAGACCAACAAGAACGATGCGCGCGATGCGGAAGGTATCTGCGAGGCGGTGAGCCGGCCGAACATGCGGTTTGTACCGGTCAAGGACATTGAGCAGCAGACAGTGCTGGCATTGCATCGCGCCAGGCAGGGCTTTGTGGTCGAGCGCACAGCACAGGCCAACCAGCTGCGCGGACTGCTGTATGAGCTGGGGATCGTAATTCCCAAAGGGATACGGTACGTGGAGAAGCAGCTGCCCCAGATCCTGGAGGATGCCGAGAACGGATTGCCTGAGATCAGCCGCTCGCTGTTTGCACGACTGTTCGGGCACTTTCAGCAGCTGGGACAGCAGGTGAAGGAACTGGAGAGCCAGCTTAAGGCTTGGCATAGGCAGAGCGTTGCCAGCAGCCGGATCGAAGCGATTCCAGGCGTCGGTGCGCTGACAGCCAGCGCGCTGGTGGCCAGCATCGGGGATGCGAAGACTTTCAGGAGTGGCCGGCAACTGGCGGCATGGCTGGGGCTGGTGCCAAGGCAGGACTCCAGCGGCGGCAAGGAGCGACTGCTCGGGATCAGCAAGCGCGGTGACACGTATCTGCGGACCTTGCTGATTCACGGCGCAAGATCGGTTCTATTCCATCGGATGCGGCAGGTTGAGCACCAGGATGGCTGGCTGATGCGCCTGCGGGCGCGACGCAACCCGAATGTGGCTGCGGTGGCTCTGGCCAACAAGAACGCGAGGGTGGTGTGGGCGCTGTTGGCACATCAGCGCGAGTACAGCGCTGCAGCTGTGGTTGCAGCATCCTGACGAACAGCAGCACAAACTACTGCAAATTGCACGGGCGTAGACAAAGGTGATGGCGTTACAGGTAAGACCAGGGTTGGCTAATCCTGCGCCGAGCACGGGACTGCATGAGTCCGCTAAAGTGATCAGGTGCCGACCAGCTTATTCCATCAGGGCCAGTGACGATGAGTCACACACGAAGGCCGAATGTATGGCTGCAATCTCTACCTGCAATCCGGATCCAGAGTCTGCGCTTGGCAATAAGGGGCGTCCATGTATGCTCGGCCGCGGGCGATCAGCAGTGGTTCCCTGTCGGGCGCCGCGCGGCCGCGTGCTGACAAGTCAGCCCGCGGCCGCTGAACTCAGTAGTTAGGGCGCATGAGAGAGCTTCTAGCTAAGTTCAGTGTTTGGAAGCCCTGGTCCGATAGGCTGGACCTCGCCGTGGTGGAACCAGGCGTGTACCTACTAGCCCGATTCGACAGCCCGCAGTCCAAGCGAAAGCCTACGCTCAGTTCGAAGCTCATCTACATTGGAGAGACCTGTGGTCAAACGCTTCGCAGCCGTTTGCACCAGTTCAATCGCTCGGCATTTCTTGACCGACTCGGTCACTCTGGGGGCATGACCTTTGCGAGTACCTATAGGAAAAGTCGAGATCCTTCTTGGCTCCACATCTCTGTAATGCCAGTAGATCTTGTCGAGCCCGCTGCTTCAGCGTACATCCGCTATGTCGAGCGTGCCCTTCTATGGGCGTACGTCAAGAAACACGGCTCCTACCCAGAATGCAACCGCAAGTAGACGCGCATGCGCCCTAACTCATCGTTGCAGCGGACCGTGACCCATAAACTGCAGGCGCGCAGGTGGCGCGAGGCAGATTGTGCGCCACCTGCGCGCTCCACACGGCGGCGAGCGGCCGCTGAACTTGGCCGTTAGGCGGCATGTTCACCGTCTCGCAAAAGGCTCACATTGCATGGTGCTGGCTTTTGTCGCACTTCCGGAATCCTTGGGTACTGGATCACTATCCAGTCTTTGCCAGATCCCAACCAGGTATGCCCGTGGAAGCCGCCTGGTGCGCACGCATTCTCAATTGGGCTGGTCCTATTGGGTTAGGGCGTACTAGGGATGAAGCCTTGTCCGCGTTGAAGCAGAATTTCGACCGCATCGCGGCTGCCAGATGGAATGGCGGCGATCCGCTTCCTCGGCCGGAGACTGGTGTGCAGATCAAGTTCGCCTCATCGTCGAGGGTGGAGGAAGATCCTGAAGTCTTGGAGCACTTTGTTGGCCACATCTTCGAATTCGGGCCCGACGACCCGTGGTTCATCTCTGACGAGTCCTCACTGGAGGATTTTGGTGAGCCGGATTGTGTGCAGCTCTTCAAGGATCGAATCCTCCAGCACTACGGCGTCGACATTCGAGCTGGGGATTCGACTCGCATTGCAGACATCCTCGTAAGAGTGAGGTCGCGGCATGCCGCCGCTGAACTTGGTAGTTAGGCGACACTACGTTCCTGCCCTGTCTTGGGCATGAAAAGGGAGAATTAAGTGAAAATAAGTCATTGCCTTTTAGCTTCGCTCCTATGCATTTTCGCGGTGTCTGGCGAGTCCTTTGCACAATCGAGTGTTGATTCCAGGGTGCAAAGGCTTGAAGAGATAATTCAGAATCTTGAACGTCGCGTGGCCTCTCTTGAGGCTCAATTGCGTGAGCGCAGCTCACCGATCAGTGTTCCATCCGGGAAAGAGAGCTGGCGTAAGTTGAAGAGTGGCATGTCTGAAGGGGATGTAGAGCAACTCCTCGGCAGCCCTTCAAAAATCAACGCATTTGGATCTTTCTCTGTTTGGTACTACGAGAATCCGTCCGGTGAGCGCGGGCTCGGGCGCGTTCAATTTGACTCTAAGGGAAAAGTCGATGGTTGGAGTGAGCCGTAAAGCTACATGCCAAAAGGCGGGAGACTCCTGGTCCGTGACGCCTAACTCTGCTTTAAGGAGTTCCCCGTCAAGCTCTGATTGATGCTGGTTGTCCGGCCGTCGTGATTCTGGTGGCCCTCTGCAGCTGGCGTGACGCAGGCGATTGGATCGATCGGAAGGATAAGACTGCAGCT
>CAUJIK010000010.1 GCA_963205255.1 Pseudomonadota bacterium | reverse complement strand
ATTGGCCGCCTCCAGGGCCTCCAACGGAATCTCGATCTCGTACCGACCCTGCTCCCGCGAGAATCCCGCCCGATGCCGCGCCACCGCCGCCCGGGCAATCACGCCGATGAAGGCCGGCAGCTGCTCCTGCAGTTCGATCTCGGCGACGATGGCCTGGGCGCCCCGATAGCTGTCGCGCGCCACACGGATCTGCTCTGGCAAGGCGTCGTGCTCGGCCTGCAGGGTCTGGATGCGGCGTGCTACTTCGTCGCGGGTGTGGCGGGTGGCGGTCAGTTCCGCGTGCAGTGAAGCGAGCGCCGCAGGGAGCGCAGTGAGTTCACCGGCATTGATCAGGCGATTGGCGGCGGACTGGGTGTCGCTGGCGATCTGCTGCTCGACAGACTCGATGCGGGCATCAAGCTGCGCCAGCAGGGTCGTGGCTTTGTTGATCTCCTGTGCCAGTGCCGTGCGCCGATCCGTCAGTGCCGCCATCTCGATGCGCGCTGTCTCCAACTGGGCGGGCGCCTGGACCTTGCGTTTCATCCGGGCATGTTCTTCGCGCAGCGGCACCAGATCCTGCTGGAGTTGTCGGGCGACGGCTTCGAGGTGGTTCTTCTCGCGGAACAGGCGTTGCTCGGTCACCGACCAGTGCGTCGAGTTCGAGCGCTGTTCGAGTTCGTGATAGGCACGGCGTTTCGCATCAGCTTCCTGCTGTGCAGTGTTAGCAGCGGTTTCTGCTTCCTGCAGCTGCTGGGTCAGCTCATCGAATTCACTGCGCAGGGTGTCGAGATAGCTGGCGGATGCTTGGCGGCGCGAGGGGTTCTGTTTCATGGCGGGCTCCTGGGGTTGGCATCGCCACGACACCACGTCGCAGCGACCGTTTCGCACTGTCGAAATGGTCGCTGCCAGAGACTGGTTTGGTCGATCAGGGCGCAGCGGTCGAACGCGACCTGCCGATGACCGATGCGGGTGGATGCGTACTGCCGCGCGCCCGAACATCAAATTGCGTCGAAGCTCGAAACGCTTCGAACCCATGCACACGGCTGCGGGGTTTGACGCCGCGCGCGCCATTGCCGCACCGGCTAGCACCACGAAGAATCCCGTTCATCAGGTGTCACCGAGCCTCAGTGAGGGCCGCTGCGGGCACCGCCCACCGAACGGGAGTCACAACATGAATGTCACCCTGCCACCCACCGAACTGCTCAGCCCGCGCCAGCTCGCCGCGCGCTGGGGCTTGTCTGAAAAAACCCTCGAACGCTGGCGGATGCTCGGCACTGGCCCTGTGTTCCTCAAACTTGGCAGCCGCGTGCTCTATAGCCTCGCCGAGATCGAAGCGCACGAACGGCAACGCACCCGCCGCTGCACCGCCGGCGACCGTCCGAGTGAGGTGTGGGCATGATGAACCGCCAGCAGCGCCGGGAGCGCGAACGCATGACGCGGCAACTGCGCGCCCACATTGCCCGGCACGGCATCGAGCCGGTACTCGACAAGATGTTCGGCCCCGGCAGCTGGCGCTACGACGCTGACGAGGAACTCTGGATCGTGCCGGACACCCAGCACATCGGGGCGGGGCGTTCCTACTTCTGCGTGCGCGCCAACGGCGACTGGTTCAAGGCGCGGCTCGATGGGGAACACACCCAATGAGCACCGTCGTAATCGACGCGATCAACGTCCCGCCCCATCCCTACTTCGACTTCACCGACGCGCCCGACCGTATCGAGCGGCGCCACGACAAGGACGAGCTGCGCGCCCGGCTGCTCGATCAGCTTGAAGCTGTGCTGATGTACCTGTTCCCGAACGGCAGGCGCCAGGGCACGCGCTTCGTGGTCGGCAATGTGCAGGGCGATGCCGGTGACAGCCTGGTGATCGAACTCGAAGGCCCGAAGCGCGGGGTGTGGATCGACTTCGCCACTGGCGAATCCGGCGACGTGCTGGCGCTGTGGGCGGCGGTGCGGGGCTTTGCGGTGCCGCGCGACTTCGGGGAGCTTCTCGATGACGTCGGTGATTGGCTGGTGGTGCCGACCTCGTTCATCCCGGCACCGTCCAAGTCGTCCGCCACCCATGACACGCTCGGCCCGCACACCGCGAAGTGGGACTACCGCAGCGCCGACGGCGATTTGCTGGCCTGCGTGTACCGTTACGACACGCCCGAGGGGAAGCAATACCGGCCGTGGGATGTCGCCTCCCGCCAGACGCGCATGCCCGACCCGCGCCCGCTCTACCACCTGCCTGCAGTGGCAAAGGCCGATACCGTCGTGCTGGTCGAGGGCGAGAAATGCGCCGATGCGTTGATGCAGCTTGGCATCGTCGCCACGACCGCCATGGGCGGCGCTGCCACAGCCCTCGCCAAGACCGACTGGTCGCCGCTTGCCGGCAAGACCGTCATCGTGTGGCCGGACAACGACGAGGCCGGTGCCAGATACGCCAACGCGGTGATCCCAAAGTTACTGGGCATCGGCGCGCGGGTTCGGCGCATCGGCATTCCGGAGAACAAGCCGCAGAAGTGGGATGCCGCCGATGCCGTAGCCGAGGGCATCGATGTTCAATCCCTGCTGGCCGGGGCGATACCAATCGGCAGCGACCAACCCCGCCAACCATTCGAGATCGCACAGTGGCGCGCCCGCGAACGCTTCACCGGCGAACCTCAACCCCGGCGCTGGCTGATCGAAGGTGTCTTCCCGCTGGCCCAGGCGGCATTGGTGGCCGCTGGTGGCGGTGTCGGCAAGTCCTTCCTGCTGCTGGCGCTGGCCCGCGAGGTCGCCGCCTTCGATGGCATATGGGCCAACGCGCCCACCCTGTTCGGCGGCGCGCTCGCCAACCAGGGTGTGGCGATCTATGTCACCGCCGAAGACGACGCCATCGAGGTGCACAACCGGCTCAATGCACTGGGACCGATCCCAGACTCGCTGTACGTACTACCGCTGCCCGATGCCGGCGGCGCCGTGCCGCTGTTCGCACCCGATCCGGCCACCCGAGGCCCATCGACCACCCCGGCGTGGTTGGCGCTGGAGCAGCAACTGACCACCGTGGCCGGTCTGCGACTGATCATCCTCGATCCGCTGCAGCCGCTGTGCGCGCTTGATCTGAACGTGCCGGAGAACGCCCAGTTCGTCTGCTCCCGGCTGGCGGCGCTCGCGGCCAGCACTGGCGCCTCGGTGATCGTGTCGCACCACTTCGCCAAGCGCGAGGCCTCGACCCCAGAGCAGGCCCGCGAAGCGATCCGGGGCACCGGTGGCTTGGTCGATGGGGTGCGCTCGGTCTACGCGCTGTGGAACCCGAAGGAGGATCAGGCCAAGGCGATCTGCAAGGCACTGGGCGAACCCTTCGAGCGCGGCCGGGTGGTGATGGGTGGCGTGGTCAAGGCCAATGGCCGCGCCAACCTGCGGGTGACCACCTTCCTGCGCGACAGCCGAGGCCTGCTGGTGGACCGCAGCGACGCTCTGGTCCGCGCCCGCCAGACCGTCGTTGACCTGCTGCCCGATCTCAAAGCCGCCATTGCGCGGGCCGCCGCCGAGGGCAAGCCCTACACCAAGACCGGCGGCAACGGCGTCTACGAGCGCCGTCACGAACTGCCCGAAGCCTTCCACACCATCGGCAAGCACCGGCTGGCCGAGTGGGTCGGCACGCTGCTCGACCGGGAAGAACTGGTCATGGCCATGGTCGACGGCTCCAAGCTGGTGAAGTGGCTGGACGTGCCGGATGGCCCCATGGCCAGCGGCGAGGCCGCCTTCGTCACTGGGCATCTGAAGAGGTCGCAACCGGGTCAACAGGAGCAGAGATGAGCATTCCCGAGCATCACCAACCGTTCCCGGCTTCCCGCTTCCCGACCGGGAACGCAGGGCCGGGCGGGAACGCCAAACTCAAGCCTGGCGCGGGATTCCAGCGTTCCCGGCCAGAACCGTTCCCGGATGGGGATGGGAACGCGCAAACCCAGCAACGACGCCACTTTCCCGGTTCCCGGCGTTTTCTCTCTAAAGAGAGAGGGTGAGCATCGGGAATGCTCACCTCCCTCGATGCCAATGACAGGCCGGACATGGGAACGATGCCCCGGCGAGACGGCACGGGTCCTTCCTGGCCAGATTCCTATACGGGGGGCGCGAGCGCGCTGCTCGTCTACCGTCTGGGTGCAAACCGAGGTTTGCAGGGTTTGCGGTTTGCACCCGCCGGCCTCGACCCGCTCCAAAAGCGAACAGGGTAATCCTGAAGCCAATGGGGCAACGGCAGCGGCTATTACCCCATTTCCTGTGCGCCCAGAGGATCACTGCTAGCGACAGATACTATCCGCATCTGATAGCATCCCGAAACCACATCGGGGAAATCGAAGCATGCGCACAGTGATTGGCATCCGGCCGCCCAAATCCGGCCGTCGGGCGATCGATGACGCCAACGGCCCCACGCCCACCGTCTGGTTCGATTCTTGGCGGCAGTTGGCCAGCCTGCTGTCGGACGAAAACCGCGCGCTGCTGCGCCTGATGCAGGAGCGGCAACCGCGCACTGTGCTGGAGCTGGCCGAGTGGTCAGGCCGCGCAGCCAGCAACCTGTCGCGCACCCTACGTCACCTGGAGCGCCACGGCCTGGTCAAGATGCACCGCAGTTCGGACACCCGAGCCGTGCGTCCGGAGGCACTGGCCACCGAATACTTGATCGTGCTGGATTGATGGAGAAGAACAATGAATAGAAGCCTGCAGGAGTGCGCCGTTTGAGCCAGGAAGGCCAACAGATTCCCGCCGATCTTCCGGACACCATCCGGCGCAAGAGTGCCGAGCGCTGCGTCAACGTGGCCGGGCTTCCGGATGTGGTTACCGCAGCCAATGGCGGGCAGTACATCAACCT
>CAUJIK010000009.1 GCA_963205255.1 Pseudomonadota bacterium | reverse complement strand
CTGGCGCGCGCGCGCGCCAGCCAGACCATCACCACGCTGACTCGCCGTCTGGCGGACAATCCGGGAGATCCCGCGGTGCGTGCCGAACTCGCGGCTGCCCAGGTTGCCAACGGCGAACCCGTCGCCGCTCTGTCGACGCTGGGGCCGCTGCCCGCCCGGGGTTTCACGCCGGCGCTTGCCGCAGCGCGCATGGCGGCATTGCTTGCCGGCACGGACGAGTTCGGTGTGAACAATCTCGTGGGCCGCCTGCTGGACCCTTCAGCCGGCGCGGATGTGGCCACGCTGGTGGCGGCGGCCGATGTCGCGCAGCAGCAGCATCGCGTGGCTGTGGTGAGCCGCCTGCTGGACCGTGCGGCAACCCTGGACGGCGGCAATGGCGAGGTGCAGCTGCGCCGTGCCAGCCTGGCCTTCGATGCGCGCCGTTATGACGAGGCTGAAAGGCAGCTGCGCGACCTGCTGCAGCGTGAGCCGCAACGCACCGGTGTCAGTGTCGCGCTGGCGCGGGTTGCCGAGGCCAGAGGTGATGTGGAAGGCGCGCGGCGCACGCTGCAGGACACCGTCGGGCGCGACGCCGCGGCCCTGGAGCCCGCGTTGATGCTCGCCGGCGTTGAACTGCGCGCTGGGCATGCGGACCGGGCCGCAGGAGTGCTGGACGCGCTGATCGATGCCCAGCAGGGCAAGTCCGCCGCCGCCGCCGCGGCCAATGCGGCGGGCCTGATGCTGGCCGGCAATCTGCATCCGGAAGGTGCGCGGGCGCGTTTCCGGCAGGCTGCAGAGGCCGAGCCGGGTCGTGCCGAATACTGGTTCAACCTGGGCCGCAGCCAGATCTCGCTGGCCGATCAGGCGGCGGCCCGTGAGTCCTTCGTCAAAAGTGCCCGTCTGCAGCCCGATGCACTGCCGGCCGTCACGGCAGCTGTGCGCCTGAGCCTGCAGCAGCGCGATCTGCAGGTTGCCGGCGAACTGGCCGGTGAGCTGGTCCGGCACCTGCCAGACAGTGCCGGCGCCTGGGTGTTGCTGGGCGATGCGGATCTGGCCGGCGGCCGCTTCGAGGCGGCGCGCACCGCCTATGCCCGTGCAACGGCGCTGCGGCCCGGCGCCGCGGCGGCCATTGGCGAGCTCCATGCGCGACAGCGGCTGGGTGCCCCGCGTCCGGAAGCGCCGCTGGAGACCTGGTTGGCCCGCGAACCGCAGGATCTGTCGGCCCGGCGGTTGCTCAGCGAGCATTACCTGGCTGTCGGCAATGCCCGCGCGGCGCGTGAGCATCTGGAAATCATGTTGCGTCAGTCGCCCGGCGATGTCGCGGCGCTGAATAATCTGGCCTGGTTGTTGCGCGAGACCGATGGCGCAAGGGCCGAGCAGCTCGCATTGCAGGCGCATGCCATCGCGCCGGACAATCCCTCCGTGGCAGATACGCTCGGCATGATTCATCTGACCCGCGGCAAGCCGGAAGCGGCCGTGCCCCTGCTGGCCAGCGCCGCCGCCGCGCTGCCCCGGGACCCCGGCGTGCAGTACCACTACGCGCTCGCGTTGCGGGGCACGGGGCGCAACGCGGAGGCGCGCGCCCTGCTGTCGCGCGTGCTGGAAGGACACACCGAATTCGCCGGCCGGTCTGAAGCCCGGCGGCTGCTGGAGGAGCTGTGAGCATGAGAGATCATTCTGCGTTTTCGCCGCTGCGGCGCTGGCTGCTGGCCCTGGGGCTGGTCGCCGGCCTTGCGGGAGCCGCTGTCGCCGCCGAGTCCGCGGCTGCGCCACAGCAGACCGTGGGTGATGACTACATCATCGGCCCCGGCGATTCGCTGCAGATCTATGTTTCCCGCAATCCGGAATTGTCGGTCACGGTTCCGGTGCGCCCGGACGGCAAGATCACCACACCGCTGGTGGAGAACATGGTGGCCGTGGGCAAGTCGCCCTCGCAGCTGGCGCGCGACATGGAGCAAGTGCTGTCCGAGTTCGTGCGCCAGCCGCAGGTGAACGTCATCGTCGGCGGTGCCGTGAGCACCTTCAGCCAGGTCAAGGTGGTGGGCCAGGTGCGCCAGCCGCAGGCGCTGCCCTATCGCGAAGGCCTGAAGGTGCTCGACATCGTTCTCGCCACCGGCGGCCTCACCGATTTCGCCGCGCCCAACCGCGCGCGCATCGTGCGCGAGGAGGGCGGCAAGACTGTGGAAACGCGTGTGCGGCTCGGAGATCTGCTCAACAAGGGAGATCTGAAGCAGAACCTGGCACTGCGGCCCGGCGATGTGCTGATCATTCCGCAGTCCTTGTTCTGAAGGGATAGTCGTGAACGAGATACTCGGTATTGTCTACAGCTTTGCGCGCGTCGCGTGGCGGCGGCGCTGGGTGGCGCTGGCCACGGCCTGGGCCGTCGCGCTGGTGGCATGGGTGGTGATCATGGCACTGCCCGACCGCTACGAAGCCGCGGCACGCGTGTTCGTGGACGCCCGCACGCCGCTGCGCCCGGTGCTCGAGGGCATTGCCATCCAGTCGGATTACGAGTCGCAGTTGTCCCTGGTGCGTGAAGCGCTGCTGTCGCGCCCGCAGCTGGAGGCCGTGGCCCGCCAGACCAATCTCGACGCCAATGTCAGCACACCAGCGCAGATGGATGCGGTGGTGACGACGCTGCAGAAGCAGATCTACGTCAACGCCTTTTCGCCCAACAGTCCCGTCGGTCCGTCGCAGGCGCGCGATGCGGTGTACGTCATCGCCTACCAGAACACCGATCGCGACAAGAGTGTGGAGGTGGTGCGCACGCTGCTCGACAACTTCATGGAAGGCACGCGCAGCGGCAGCCGCAGCGGCAGCAACGAGGCGCAGAGCTTCCTCAACGACCAGATAGCAGAACTGGAAAAGCGCTTGCAGGAAGCCGAAGAGCGCCTGGCGGAGTTCAAGAAGCAGAACATCGGTCTGCTGCCCGGTGAGCGCGGCGACTACTTCACGCGCCTCAATCAGGAGATGAGCGGTCTGCAGCAGGCGGAGACCAACCTCGCCGTGGCGCTGAGCCGGCGCACGGAACTGCAGCGGCAGTTGTCCAACGCCCGGGCCTATCTGCCCGGCACCGGGGCGGGCGGCACGGCCGCGACCGGCGCGCCGGATGTGACGCTGCGCCGCCAGGAGGCCGAGCAGCGGCTGGAGGATCTGCTGCTGCGCTTCACCGATCGTCACCCGGAAGTGATCGCGCTGCGCCAGACCATCCAGGAGCTCAAGGAGCGTGAAACCCGGGAGCTGGCGGAACTGCAGAGTGGCGGCGAAGGCACCGGCGCCATCCGCTCGCTCAGCGCCAACCCCCTCTACCAGCAGATCCAGTCGCAGCTGAGCCAGGTGGAGGTGGAGATCGCCTCCCACCAGGGCGCCGCCGCGCAGCATCGGCGCGAGATCGCCAACCTGCGCCAGTTCGTCGACCAGGTGCCGGAGATCGAGCAGGAGTTCGCACGGCTGAACCGCGACTACGGCGTGACCAAGGACCAGTACGATCAGCTGGTCCAGCGGCGCGAGCAGGCGCGCGTCTCGGGCGATGCGGCCCGCAGCGGCATCGTGCGTTTCGATGTCATCGAGCCGCCGCGCGCGCCTCTGGAACCGACGTGGCCGAAGCGTTCCCTGATGATCATCGGCTCGTTGTTCCTCGCCGTGGCTGCGGGTATGGGCGTGGCCATCCTGCCGCAGCTGTTCGCGCCGACCTTTGGTGACGTCGGGTCGCTGGCGCGCAAGTTCGGCCTGCCGGTGCTGGGGGCCGTCTCCGCGGTCCACACCCCCCGGCAGCGCACCGAGGAACGGCGGGAGATCCGCAAGGTGGCTCTGGCAAGTCTGGCGCTGGTCGTCCTGACGGGCGTGATGGCTGTTGCGGGGTCGCATGGCGCGCGTCTGCTGCATGCCCTGTTCACATGAAGACCAAGGGGAATCCAGAGTGAGTCTCATCGAAAGAGCCTTGGGCAAGGCACGCAGATCGCCCGAGGCACGTGGCGCCGAAGAGCGCGCCGCATATCATCGTCCGGCTGTGAACCAGCCCGTGCGCCATCACGCCGAGCCGCAGCTGCGGATCACTGCGCAGATGTGCGAGCGGCTGGGTCTGACACCCAGCGATGAGCAGGGGCACCAGTGGGCTTCCGAATACCGGCATATCAAGCGTCAGGTGCTTGCCGGCACCCACGCGCGCCCGGATGCGCGCACGGTGATGGTGGCCAGCGCACTGGCCGGCGAGGGCAAGAGTTTCATTTCCGCCAACCTCGCGTGTTCACTGGCGCTGGAGCCCGACTACACCGTGCTGCTGGTCGACGCCGACGTGGTCAAGCCGCATGTGAGCCGCGCGCTGGAGCTCACCGACCGCCCCGGACTGATGGATGCGCTGGTGGATCCGCAACGTGACATCGAATCGCTGGTGATGACCACCGATGTCGATGGGCTGTCGGTGCTGCCCGCGGGCAGCGCCTGCGCCAATGCGCCGGAATATCTGGGCAGCGAGCGCATGCGCGCGGCACTGGAACAGCTGCAATCGGTGCCCGGCCGCATCGTCCTGCTGGACTCGCTGCCGCTGCTGCTGACCACCGAGGCGCGGGCACTGGTTCCGCTGGTTTCGCAGGTGCTGATGGTGGTGCGTGCGGAATCGACGGCGCATGGCGCCGTGCAGCAGGCGCTGGACCTGCTGGGGCCGGATACCGACGTGAAGCTGATCCTCAACGCCGTGGTGCGTACGCGCCTGACGCAGTACCTCGGTTATGGCTACGGATACGAATACGACTACGCCACCCGGAAGTGACACCGTCATGAACCATCGCATCCTCATCTGCACCGCTGCTCTCCTGGCCACCGTTCCCGCATTGTCAGCAGAGCTCGACTATGCGCTGCGAGTCGGTGTTGCCTTGTCGGACAACGTCGACCGTTTCCCTTCCGGCGCCGAACGCAGTTCCACTGCCGCGGTGGCCGGCCTCGAGCTGCATGGCGAGCGGCCGGCTGGCCGGCTGCGCTACAACATCGCCGCGGATGTTGCGTACTACGAGTTCCTCAGTCCGGACATCGACTCGGAGATCTTCGGGCGGGCGCTGGTGAGCGGCGCCTATGATTTCGTTCCCGATACGTTCAGCTGGAACGCCAGCCTGAACTACGACCAGATCAGCGCCGACATGTTCCGGCCCCTGGCGCCAGGCAACGCCGAGGATGTGCTGACCGTCTCCACCGGCCCCACGCTGCGGGCGCGCTTTTCGACTCTCATGGAAGGGCAGCTCGATGGCCGCTACACGCGGACGACCTATGACCGGCGGCCCTTCGACAACGAGACCATCGGCGCCCGGGCGCTGCTGGCGCGACGCGCCAATCCACGCTCGATGCTGGCCCTGGGCGTGTCCTACGATGATGTGTCCTATCTTTCCAATTCCGGCGCCAGTGGCCTGGACTACGACCGCCAGGAGCTGTTCGCGCGGGCCGAGTTGCAGGGCGTGCGCACCAGCGTGCAGCTGGAGGTCGGCTATGCCGATGTCTCGGGCCGCAGCTTCAGCAGCAGTGGTGCCATGCTGCGCGCGCGTCTGAACCGCCGGCTCGCCCCTTCGCTGACGGCTTTCCTCAACGGCGTGCGTGAATATCCGACTTCGGAGGCCGCCGCCTTGTCCGCCGATCCCACCGTTGGCGGTGGCGGCGGCTATGACAACAGCCTGCTCACCTCCGGGCCGCGCCTGTCCACCAGCTACGAGGGCGGGCTGCGCTTCGAGACGGTGCGCGGCCAGGCCGAGCTTTCCTACCTGCGCCGCAAGGAAGAGTCGCTGCTGGTGCTGGCGGGCGAGCGCAATTACGACGAACTGCGCGCGCGCGTGAGACGCAATTTCACGCCGCGCATGCATGGCGCGCTGTCCGCAGTGCTTACCAGCGAGGATTTCTCGCTGTTCGCCGATGAGTTCGACGAAAGGATCCTGGGCGCCGAGATCGGCATCACGGTCGGCCGTGCCCTGGGGCTGGACCTGCGCGTGGAGCATCGTGACCGCGATGGCATCACGCCGGCCGGCGGTTACTCCGAGCTGTCCGGGGGCGTATTCCTGCGCTATTCCCCGCGACGGGAGTCGGGCACGCGCTAAGAGCGCACA
>CAUJIK010000008.1 GCA_963205255.1 Pseudomonadota bacterium | reverse complement strand
GTTCACGATTTTCTGCGCAGCAAGGGGGTGATGAAGGAGGGGTTGGCCAGCGACCACCTGCATGACGACCCGGCGGTGGAGATCGAGGTGATGGGGGCGGACCCGGAGGCGGTGCGCTGGAGGCAGAGGGTGAAGGCGGGGTTGGCGACGATCGACGGGGTGTCGATAGCCAACAAGAAGCGCATTTTGGCGCTGTCGAAGGAGGTGGCGGAGTTCCGGGCCGCCAAGACCGTCGCCGCCATCCAAAAGGCCGTCGAGAGCCGCGGCGGCCTCGCGCCATGACGCGCTGACAGCGCGCGAAAGACAAAGAGAATCCAAAGAGGAATTTGTGGTCGAACCGAATCTGTTCTTCAACCCGAACGTCGAAGCCCTGCCCAAGTACAACGCGGGGCTGACCGTGGCCGCGGCGCGCGCCGCCAGCGGCCGGGAATTCATCGCGCGGCTGGGCAGCAACGAGAACCCGCATGGCTGTTCGCCGGCCGTGCTGGAAGCGCTGCGCAAGGTGGAATTCTCGCGCTACTCGGATCCGGGTTGCGAGGCGCTGCGCGCCGCGCTGGGTGCGCACCTGGGCGTCGATCCGGCGCAGATCGTGATCGGCAATGGCTCCGAGGAAATGATCGCGGCGGCTTCGCGCGCCTTCCTCAAGCAGGGCGCCACCGCGCTGACCGTTGCTCCGAGCTTCGGGTTGCACGAGATCGAGCCGCTGGCCGTGGGCGCAAAGGTCGTCAAGGTGTCGATGACGCCGGAGCTGGGCTTCGATATCGCCGGGCTCGAGAGCGCGCTGGCCGCGGCGCCCAATCTCTTCCTGCTGCCATCACCGTGGAATCCGGTGGGCGCCGCACTCGACGGTCCGGAGCTCGAGCGCGTGATCCAGGCGACTTCGCCGGCAACCATGTTCCTGCTGGATGAGGCGTACCGGGAGTTCACCTCGTCCCGCATCCCCGATGGCCTGGCGGCGCTGCGGCAATCGGGCCGGCCGCACATCGTGCTGCGTACCTTCTCCAAGGCATTCGGCCTCGCCGGCCTGCGGGTGGGTTATGCAATCTGTTCCAGCGAGCGCATCGCGAGGATGCTCTCCGCCGCCAAGACGCCTTTCAACGTCAATGCCATGGCGCAGGCGGCCGCCGTCGCGGCGCTCGCCGACCAGCAGTGGATGCGCGAGAGCGCGGCGCTGGTCCTGAAAGAGCGCGAGCGCGTGCGGCTGGCATTGCAGGCGATGGGACTGCCGGTGGCGCCTTCGGAAGGCAATTTCCTGTTCGTCGATCTGCAGCGTGGCAGCGCCGAAGTGGCGGCGGCCCTGCTCAAGCAGGGCGTCATCGTGAAGCCCTGGCTGGAACCGAAGTACAACACTTTCATCCGCGCCTCGATCGGCAGCGCCGAAGAGAACGACCTGTTCCTCTCGTCACTGGCCGGGATCCTGAAGCCGGCGGCGCGGTACGCTGCCGCCCGGTAACTCCCACAGCGCTTGCGCTGGGCGTGAAGGAAAACGCCCCGGCTTGCCGCAATGACGATACATTGCCGGATATCATGGATATATCCGGCTACAGGCAGCGCGGTGGATTGTGCAGTTGAAAACCAAGGGTCGCGCCCCCGCGCCCGGCCGGCAGGAGCCGCTGTTCCTGCACCAACGCATCCTCGTTGAGATCCAGGACAAGATCCTTTCCGGCCAGTGGCCGGCCGGCCGCCGGATACCCTTCGAACACGAGCTGATGAAGCAGTATCAGTGTTCGCGCATGACAGTCAGCAAGGTGCTGACGCGGCTGGCGCAGGCCGGGTTGATAGAGCGGCGGCGCAAGGCGGGCAGCTTTGTGCGCCGGCCGCAGTCGCAGTCCGCCGTGCTGGACATTCCCGACGTCAAGACCGAGGTCATCGCGCGCGGCCTGCCGTACCACCACCAGATACTCAAGCGTCGCAAACGTCGCAGTTCGCGCGCCGAAGGCGAGCTGTTCGGCAAGGATGGCGTGGTGCCGGTGCTGGAGATCGAATGCCTGCACATGGCGGGCAAGCGGCCCTTCTGCCTGGAGCACCGCGTGATCAACCTGCTGGCCGTGCCCGAGGCGACCAACGAGAGCTTCGAGGAACATTCGCCGGGCACCTGGCTGTTGCGGCAGGTGCCGTGGACGCTCGCCGAACACCACATCCGCGCGGCGGCGGCAACGCCGGAGATGGCCGCGGCGCTGCAGATCAAGGCGCGTTCATCCTGCCTGATCGTCGAGCGCACCACGCGCAGCATGGATGTGACCATCACCTTCGTCCGCCTGGCGTACCCGGGCGACATGCACCAGCTGGTGGCAAGCTTCACACCCATCGCCGCCGTGCCCGGCGCCCCGCCGCGCAGGCCATGAAAGCGGATGATGAGCGTGATGCCCGCGGCGCTGCGCGCATTGCTGCTGGAGCTGTTCGGTGAAGCCATAGATGATGTGCGCATCGTCGAGCACTCCTTCATCAATACACTGCATCTGCGGCCGCTGGCCGTCACACGCCCCAACCGCATCTATCTGCGTGGCAGCCGCGAGGAGTTCTTCGACGATCCGGAACTGGTGGTGCACGAGTATTTCCATGTGCTGCGGCAATGGGCCACCGGTGAGCTCACATCGTGGCGCTATGTGGTGGAGTTGTTCCGCAGTGGCTACTGGCAGAACCGCTTCGAGATCGAGGCGCGCGATTTCGCCGCCCGCCACCGCTTCCGCTACGCGGCGCTGCAGCCCTACACCAGCAGCGATTCGCGCCGGTAGAGTCTCGCCGCGAGCCGTATCACGACCAGCCCGGCCAGCAGCGTGGCGCTCACCGAAGTGGTGAGCCACAGCAGGTCCGGCGTCTCGCCGCGCAGCAGCTGCGTGATGAGCAGGTGCTGCGAAAGGGACGGCACCAGCATGAGCTTGAGGCTGGGGGCAAGGTTCATCAGGCTCGCGAACACCAGTGGCAGCGTCGGCAGCAGCTGCAGCACGCCGAGCCAGGCCTGCGCCTCGCGCGAGCTGCGGGTGAAGGCGGCCAGCAGCGTCATCGCGCCGCCCAGCAGCGGTATCAGAGGCGCCGTGACGCCGATCAGCGCCAGCGCGGTGGCCGGGCCGAGATTTGCGCTCATGCCGAACTGTTCCATGTCGATGCGGCCCAGCGCGAGGAACAGCGCCGCCGTGGTCAGCGACATGGACAGCAGCATGTAGCTGCAGGTGGCGAGCAATTTGCCCGCCAGCAGTGACTCGCGCCGCACCGGCGTCGCGAGCAGTGGTTCGAGTGTGCCGCGCTCGCGTTCGCCCACCGTGGTGTCGATGGCCAGATACATGCCGCCGGTGAGCAGCGACAGGATCAGGAAGAAACTCAGCATGCCCAGCAGCAGCAGCGAACGGCCCGCCGGCGTCGACACATCGATGTTCTGCAGCGCCAGCGGCGTGAGCAGCTGCGGGTCCAGCCCGCGCATCTGCAGCCGCTTGCCGGCCGTTTGCTGCGACCAGGCCGCCAGCAGGTTGCGCACGCGGGCTACGCTGCGCTGGTCGCTGCTGCGTGAACCGTCGGCATACAGCCGCAATGGCGCCGGTTCCGCCTGCGCGAGCCGGGTCGCGAAATCCGCCGGAATTTCGAGCACCACGCGGGCGCTGCGGCTGGCGATGGCGGCGCGCGCTGCTGCTTCGTCACCCTGCAGTTCCTTTGCCTCGACACCATAAGAGTGCAGGTATTGCAGCAGGTTCGCCGCCGCGCCCCCATTGATCACATGCAGCTCCACGGACTGGTCGGCGCCGAGGCGGCCGCGATCCAGCGAGAACTGCAGTGCCGCGCCGAACAGCAGCGGCCCCAGCAGCGGCCCCATCACGAGGGCCGTGAGCACGGTGCGGCGGTCGCGCAGGTTCTCGAGAAATTCCTTGGCGAAGACGATGAGGGCGGCTTTCATGCCCCAGCGTCCTCATCGCCGCCGGTGAGCGCCACGAAGGCCTCCTCGAAATTCGCCGCGCCGGTGCTTTCGCGCAGCTCCTCAGGCGCGCCGCGGGCGACTACGCGCCCCTTCGAGATCACCACCACGTCGTCGCAGAGCAGCGCCACCTCCTGCATCACGTGGCTGGAGAACAGGATGCAGTGACCCTGGTCGCGCAGACGATGCAGCAGCGTGCGCAGCCGCCGCACGGCCGGCACGTCGAGGCCATTGGTGGGCTCGTCGAGGATCAGATTCCCCGGCGCGTGCACCAGCGCGCGGGCCAGCGCGGTCTTGAGCTTCTGCCCCTGCGAGAAACCCTTGGCGCGGCGCTCGGCGATGTCGCGCAGCTCAAGCAGCTCGATCAGTGCGTCGGTGCGCTCGCGGGTGGCGGCGCGCGACAGCCCCGCCAGACGGGCGAAGTATTCGATGTTCTCGCGCGCGGTGAGTGAAGGGTAGAGCCCGGCCGAATGCGGCAGCACTCCCAGGCGGCGGCGCACGTCGATGTCGTCGGCATCGACATTGTGGCCGTCGATGCGCGCGCGGCCGCTGTCGGGCGTCAGCGTGGCGCAGAACACCCGCAGCGTGGTGCTCTTGCCGGCGCCGTTGGGGCCGAGCAATCCGGTGATGCGGCCGTCGCCGGCACGAAAGCTCACGTCCGTCAGCGCCTGCACGGCGCCGAAATGTTTGCACAGGCCGTCGGCTTCGATCATGGCGCGGCCCCGTTCACCGACAGAAAGAACGGCGGCGGCCGGATGCGCTGCACGCAGGAGGAGTCCACGTCGGGAATTTCCCCGGGCCGCGCCCGTTCGAGGAATCGCGCCATCACCCGATCCATGCAGGGCTGCGCGAGCTGGCCATGACCCTGGTCGGGCAGCTTCAGGTGCAGCGCGGAGCTGAAGCCCAGCGCCGCCTCGTCGCCGAAGGCCGCGGGCGTCACCGGATCGGCCGTCCCTGACAGCAGCAGCGCCGGAGCATTGCTGGACAAGGGCTGATGGAAATCCTCATCCACCGGCCCTCTGGGCCATTCCGCGCAGATGCCGCGCAACGAGTCGATCTGCGCGGTGCCGAGGAAGGTGCCTTCCAGCTGGCGCCGGTTCATGGCGGCATCGTCGAACAGCGGCACGTCCTCGGAGCAGATCACGCTGTTGTGCATGCCATAGGCCAGCACCGAATCGTAGCCGGCGGCGGCGATCAGGAACTGCGCGGTCAGCGGTTCGAAGCGCTTCTCCCGGTTGGCCAGCGCCAACGCCAGCGGCAGCAGGCTCGCCTGATCGGCGGTGTAGCTGGCCAGGCGCAGCGCTCCGGCCAGCATCTGCGCGGTGAAGTCCAGGCGCAGCATCTCGCCGCTGCGCGGTTGCGCCAGCTGCACGGCAACCGGCGCCGTCGCCAGTTGCTGGCGCAGTTCGAGATAGTCCTGCTCCGGATCGCCGAAACGCTCGCGGCATTCTGCGGCTTCACGGCAGCGGGAGAAGATGCGCTGCAGGGTGCGCTCGGCATCCAGTGGAGTGGTGGTGCCCAGAATGCGCTGCGGCGGCACGACGCCGTCGAGGATCAGCGCCCGCGTGTGTTGCGGATAGCGTCGGGCATAGTGCTGCGCAACGCGCGTGCCGTAGGAGCTGCCGTAAAGATTGATGTCGGAATAGCCCAGCGCCGCGCGCACGGCGTCGAGGTCGGTCACGGCAACGCTGGTGGTGTACTGCGCCAGATCATGGTCGGCGGCGAGGGTGTCGCGGCACTGGCGCATCAGCCGCGTGGTCGCGGTCTCGTCGCTGTCCCAGATCTGCTGCTCGCCGAAGGCGCACAGCAAAGGGCTGGAGCGGCCGGTGCCGCGCTGGTCCACGAGGATGAGGTCGCGGTCGCGGTTGATGCGCGCGAAGGCCGGAGCGAGCGCCGTATAAAAGGTGCTGGCTCCGAGGCCCGGGCCGCCGGCCAGGATGAACAGCGGATCCGGCGAACGCTTGCGGCTCAGCGCCGGAATCCGTGCCACGAACAGCCCGATCTGCCGGCCCTCCGGTTTGGCGCGATCCTCGGGAACCTCGAGCTGGCCGCATTCGGCGGCCAGCGAAACCAGCCCCTGCGGGTGCTCCAGGCGGCATTCGGACAGGGAAAGCGAGGCGCCGGCCGCGAATCCCGGGGCCGGGCACAACAGCAGCAGCGCCAGAAGGTGGATCCGGCGGCGGGTCGGAAGAGCAGCTGACACGGGCGGCAACATTACCATCGGGACTGCCGGCACGGGCACCGTACAATGAGGCCCATGAGCTCCCGCAACGAATATGACGTGGTGGTGGTGGGCGGCGGGCATGCCGGAGTCGAGGCGGCGCTGGCCGCCGCGCGGCGTGGCGCCCGCACGCTGCTGCTCACCCAGAGCTTCGAGACCGTCGGCAGCATGAGCTGCAATCCGGCCATCGGCGGCGTGGGCAAGGGGCATCTGGTGCGCGAGATCGACGCGCTGGGCGGCGTCATGGCGCGCGCGGCCGACCGGGCGGGCATCCAGTTCCGCACCCTCAATGCCAGCAAGGGGCCGGCGGTGCGCGCCACACGCGTGCAGGCGGACCGGCAGCTGTACCGCGCCGCCATCCGCGGCATGGTCGAGGTGCAGCCGGGCCTCGAGCTGTTCCAGCAGGAGGTGGCGGATCTGGAAGTCGAGAGCGGTCGCGTGCGCGCGGTGGTCACCACCAGCGGCATCCGCTTCGCCGCGCGCAGCGTGGTGCTGACCACCGGCACCTTCCTCGGTGGCCGCGTGCATGTGGGCCTGGAAAACCACGCCGGCGGTCGCGCCGGCGATCCGCCCTCGCTGCGCCTGGCGGCGCGGCTGCGCGAGCTGATGCCGCGTGTCGGGCGCCTGAAGACCGGCACGCCGCCGCGCATCGATGGGCGCACCATCGACTACTCGCGCCTGGTGGAGCAGCACAGCGACGAGCCGCGGCCGGTGTTCTCTTTCCTGGGGCGGCGCGGCGAGCATCCGCCGCAGCGACCCTGCCATATCACCGCGACCAATGCGCGCACGCACGAGATCATCCGCGCCGCCACCGATCGCTCGCCGATGTTCACCGGCCTCATCGAAGGCACGGGTCCGCGTTACTGCCCTTCGGTGGAAGACAAGGTGGTGCGTTTCGCGGAGCGCGATTCGCACCAGATCTTCCTCGAACCCGAGGGCCTCGCCACTCACGAGGTCTATCCCAACGGCATTTCGACCAGCCTGCCGTTCGATGTGCAGCAGGAGTTCGTGCACACCATTCCCGGTCTCGAGAATGCGCACCTGACGCGGCCCGGCTATGCCATCGAATACGACTACTTCGATCCGCGGGATCTGAAGCGCACTCTGGAAACCAGCGCCATCGCGGGCCTGTTCTTCGCCGGGCAGATCAATGGCACCACGGGTTATGAAGAAGCCGCGGCCCAGGGACTGCTCGCCGGCATCAATGCCGTCGCGGCCGCCTGTGATCTCGCCTCCTTCGTGCCGGAGCGCGGCGAGGCGTATCTGGGTGTGCTCATCGACGACCTGACCACGCAAGGCGCGCCCGAGCCTTATCGCATGTTCACCAGCCGCGCCGAATACAGATTGCTGCTGCGTGAAGACAATGCCGATGCGCGGCTCACGCCGCGCGGCCGCGAGCTGGGCCTGGTGGATGATGAGCGCTGGCGCTTCTTCAATGACAAGCAGGCGGCGATCAGCACCGAGCTTGCGCGCCTGGGCCGGCACTTCGAGCAGCTGCGTCGGCCGGAAACCATCTATGGTGATCTGCTGCGGCGGCTCGAACTGCCGCCCGCGTCGGTGGTCGACGAACGCCTGGGTGAACAGCTGGAAGTGGAATTGCTGGTGCGCGCGCGCTACGAAGGCTACATCGAGCGTCAGCAGGTCGAGATCCATCGCCAGAAACAGCATGAATCGGCGCCGTTGCCGACGGGCTTCGACTATGCCCGCGTCAACGGGCTTTCAAATGAAGTGCGCCAGCGGCTGCAGGATGCGCGGCCCGAGACCCTGGGTCAGGCGGCGCGCATCCCCGGGGTGACGCCAGCGGCGATCTCCCTGCTTCTCGTCCACCTGAAGAGGTCACGCGCAGCATGAACCGTGGAATCGTGATTGCAGTCCTTGTCGTGCTTGCCGGCGTCGGCGGCTGGTACTGGTATCAGCAGCGTCAGGCGGCAGCGCCGGATGAAACCTTCATCGAGGAGCCCGCCGTCTCCGGGGTGATGCCGGACCAGGTTGAGCAGCCGGAGCAGCCGGAGGCCATCCAGCATCCCATCGAGCAGCCCGAGACCGTCGATGCTCCGATGCTGCCCGCCATGGGCGAGAGCGATGCGCCGCTGACGGCGGACCTTGCGCGCCTGGCCGGCGAGAGCGCGGTGCTGACCTGGCTGGTGCCGGATTCAGTGGTGCGCCGCTTCGTCGCCACCGTGGACAACCTGCCGCGCAACCACGTTGCCGAGCGCAGCCGTCCGCTGCGCGCGGCGCCGGCGCCGTTCGCGGTGGAGCGCACCACGATCGACGCGGTGAGCGGCGAGGAACGCATCGTCGTGGCGGCCTCCAATACGGCGCGTTACAACGGCGCGGTGGCCGCGTTGCAGGCTCTGGACATGCAGCAGGTCGCCGCGGTGTACCGGCGCTGGTATCCGCTGTTCCAGCAGGCCTATGAGGATCTGGGCTATCCCGGCCGCTACTTCAACGACCGCGTGGTCGCCGTGATCGACCATCTGCTGGAAACACCGGTGCCCACTGAACCGCCGGAGCTGGTGCAGCCCCGGGTTCTGTACCAGTATGCAGATGCCTCCCTGGAGGCGCGCTCGGCCGGGCAGAAGCTGCTGATCCGCATGGGGCCGGAGCACGCCGCAGCCGTGAAGGCGCAACTTGCCGCGCTGCGCGCCGCGATCGCGAACGACATCAACACCAAGGAGTAGCCCATGCCGTTCTTCGAAATCGGATATCTGCCCATCATCATCCTGATCGCGATCGTCATCGTCGCCGCGAAGACGCTGATCACGGTGAAACAGGGCTACGAATACACCCTGGAGAAGTTCGGACGCTACAAGCGCACCATGGAGCCCGGCCTGCATTTCATCATGCCGTTCTTCGAGCAGGTGGGGCGCCGCATCAACATGATGGAGCAGGTGCTCGACGTGCCGCGCCAGGAAGTCATCAGCAAGGACAACGCCATGCTGGGCGTGGACGCGGTGGTGTTCTTCCAGGTGCTCGATGCCGCGAAGGCCGCGTATGAAGTGGACAACCTCAGGCTTGCGATCACCAACCTGACGATGACCAACATCCGCACCGTGGTTGGCTCGATGGATCTGGACGAGACGCTGTCCAAGCGCGACGAGATCAACCACAAGCTGCTGCGCGTGGTGGACGAGGCGACCTCGCCCTGGGGCATCAAGGTCACGCGCATCGAGATCAAGGACATCCAGCCGCCGGCGGACCTGATCGATTCCATGGCGCGGCAGATGAAGGCCGAGCGCGACAAGCGCGCGAACATCCTCGATGCCGAAGGGTACCGGCAGGCGGCCATCCTCAAGGCCGAGGGCGAAAAGCAGTCCGCGGTGCTCGAGGCCGAGGGCCGCAAGGAGGCCGCGTTCCGCGACGCCGAGGCGCGCGAGCGTCTGGCCGAAGCCGAGGCCCGGGCCACCGAGATGGTTTCGAAGGCGATTTCCGAGGGCAACACCAATGCGCTGAACTACTTCGTGGCGCAGAAGTACATCGAATCGCTGAAGGAGTTCGCCAACTCCCCCAACCAGAAAGTGTTCTTCCTTCCCATGGAGGCCACGGCCGTCCTCTCGTCGCTGGGCGGCATCGCCGAGCTTGCCAAGGACGCCATCCAGAAGCCGGCGCTGCAGAAGCCCGTGCCGGGAGCGCCGCGATGATTGAATTCGCGCAGAGCGTGACCTGGTGGCACTGGTGGATCGCCGCCGCCGGGCTCGCCGTGCTCGAGACCTTCCTGCCTGGCGCCATCGCCATCTGGTTTGCTGCCGCGGCGGTGATTGTCGGAGCCGTCCAGCTGGTGGTGCCCATGCCCTGGCAATTGCAGCTGGTGCTGTTCGGCGCGCTGGGCCTTGCGGCCATCTTCAGCTGGCGGCGGCTGCGGCCGCAGGATTACAAGGCGAAGGAAGACCCGCAGCACCTGAACCGGCGCGGCGCGCAGTATGTGGGGCAGGTGTTCCCGCTGGTCGAAGCGATCAGGGATGGTCAGGGCAAGGTCGGTGTCGGTGATACGGTATGGCTGGTGCGCGGACCGGATGCGCCCGTGGGCGCGCGCGTGCGGGTCACAGGGGTGGATGGCGCCACCCTGAAGGTGGAAACTGCATAAGCGGGGTGAGGCAAACCCCCGGGAGGAGTGAGCAATGATTACGCTGCAGCAGTTGCTTGAACGCAAGGGGCACTCGGTGCGTTCCATCGGCCCGGACGAATCGGTGCTCGAGGCCGTGCGGATGATGGCCGAAAATCACGTCGGCGCATTGCTGGTGATGGAGCAGGGCCAGCTTCTCGGCATCGTCTCGGAGCGGGACTATGCGCGCAAGATCGTGCTCAAGGGCCGCTCCTCGGCGGATACGCCGATACGGGAGATCATGTCTTCGCCCGTCACCACCATCGCGCCCGACCGCAGTGTGGAAGCCGCGATGCGCCAGATGACCGACAGCCGGTTCCGGCATCTGCCGGTGGTCGCCAACGGCCATGTGGTCGGCGTGGTTTCCATCGGCGATCTGGTGAAGTGCGTGATCGACGATCAGCGTCACCTCATCGAAAATCTCCAGCAGTACATCAGCGGCTAGGGTGTCCGATGGCAATTCCGAATGTACCTGTTGACCTGAACATGCACGAGGAAGGCGACTTCGTTGTCGTGCGGACTCAGGCAGGCTATGCGCTCTATTGGTCATCAGAGCACGCGACAATATCCTCGGCGTGTGAAGGGGAATGCGCGAACCTGTGGCCGCCCGTCCGTGCTGCGGCTGGCGCGAAGGCGGTGGGTGAATGGAAGCCCATGCAGCGTCGGGATGGGCAGTCCCAATGGACCTTTCAGGGCAAGCCGATGCATACCTACTCCCGGGACACGCCGGGTGGCCGTGCGGGATCACGGCTTACCAAGGAATGGCAGATGCTCAGATTCCCCAGGGGTTAGGCCGGCAATAAATCAGCGGCTGAGATCATGCACTAAAACTAAACTATTAGATGAATGAATTGAGGGTAAATCGGTTTACTCCCTGAATGCGCCGTCCTACTGTCATCCCCTGCGATGGCAGGGGGAATCGGGGGATGTCAGTGAAGCGGAGTATCCGGAAAAGTCTGGATAGCGGCATTTTTGCGATGTCGCTTGCGACCCTTGCGTTCGCTTCGGGCGCAAGCATTGCCCAATCGAACAGTGCCGACATAGAGCGCGGCCGGTATCTGGCCACGGCCGGCAACTGCGTCAGTTGCCATACCACGGCAGGTGGGGCGCCATTCGCGGGCGGACGAAGGTTCGAGACCGAATATGGCGTGATCTATTCGACCAACATCACGCCCGACACCACGACGGGAATCGGCGCCTGGACGGAACAGGAATTCGCCGCCGCCCTTCGCAAGGGAGTGCGGCCCAATGGCGAGCATCTGTATCCGGCATTTCCCTATACGGCCTACACCAAGCTCAACGACCAGGACGTCAGCGCGCTCTATTCCTATATCAAGTCGCTGCCGCCGGCGAATGCCGAGGCGCCGAAGAATGAGCTCAAGTTTCCCTACAATCAGCGCTGGGCGCTGAGATTCTGGAAGATGCTCTATTTCGACGAGGGGCGATTCGAACCGGATCCGTCCCAGTCGGCCGAGTGGAACCGCGGCGCGTATCTGACCAATGGGCTGGCGCATTGCGGCGAGTGCCATTCGCCGAGGAACTTCCTCGGTGGCCAGAGCACGGCCGATGCGATGACGGGCGGAGAGCTGATGGATCTGGTGCCGGGCGGCTTCTCCCGGAAATGGTCCGCGCCCAATCTGACCTCGGCGCCGAATGGTCTGGAGAGCTGGCCGCTGGAAGAGCTGGCGGCCTATCTGAAGACGGGCAGGAACGAGTTCACGGACACGTTTGGCCCCATGAATGAAGTGATCATGAACAGCACGAGCCAGCTCACGGATGCGGACGTGCGTGCAATGGCGGTCTACTTCAAGGGGCTGCCTGCAAATGCGGGCAAGGCGCCGAAGACTCCGAGCGAGGCCGTAGTGGCAGAGGGGTCGGTGCTGTACGACATTCATTGTGGTATCTGCCATCTCCCCACAGGTTTGAGTACGGAAGATGAAGAAGGAGGAGCGACACTCGCCGGAAATCCGGTGGTTCAGGCTGAAGGCCCATCGTCGCTCATCAACGTGATCCTGTACGGTCCGGAGCGGCCGAATCCGCCATTGCCCATGCGCTGGAGGGAAATGCCGGGCTTTGACGACAAGCTTACGGACGACGAGGTGGCCGCGCTTGCGACGTTCCTGCGAACTGCCTGGGGCAACAAGGCGGGGCCCGTCTCGGCGGCCGATGTGGCTGCGCAGCGCTGATCACTGAGAAGCGCCGGATCCGGTTGGTCTATCTGGGGAGACAGTATGAAGTTCACGATGCAGTACGGCGGGGGAGTGCTGATTGCGCTCTCGATGGTGATGACAGCCTGCGGGGGCGGTGGAACGCCAGCGCCCAAGGGAGATCCGGAGCTCGGGAAGGCCATCTACGTCCAGTGCTCCGAGTGCCATCAGCCCAATGAGAACGTGGAGGGTCCCCGGCACTGCGGCGTGGTCGGAAGGCCGGCCGCGAGCATTCCCGACTTCGAGTATTCGCAGGCAATGAGAGACTCGGGGCTGGTCTGGAATGAGAAAACGCTGGATGAATTCCTGACCTCGCCCTTCACCTATGTGAACGGGACGAAGATGGGGTTCGCGGGGCTGGATAATCCGAAAGACCGCGCCGACGTAATCGCCTACCTCAAACAGGTGAGCGCCGACCCCTCCATCTGCCCGCAGTGAGCCAAGCCGGATAAAGGACGTCGCGCCGCCGGCTGACGTTCAGTAGTGGGGCGGCTTTTCGTCCTCGGGGGTATACACGGTCGGGGCCGCGCGGGCGGCCTCGAGCCGGTCGACGAGCACCGCAAGCCGCGCCTGCAGGGCCTGGATCTCCTGCCTCTGGGCATACACCACGTCGCCCAGCTCTGCATTGGCCTGTTCCAGATAGGCGATGCGGACTTCGATCTGTTCCAGCCTGTCGTTCATGCCCGCGAGACTAGCATCTGGCCGGCGCGACGGCTTTTCGTCATTCCCCTGTGATGCAGTTCACGCTTCGGGTCGGCACGCTTGTTGCTAGATATCCGTGCGATGACCACTGAAGTACAGACCACACGCGGCGCCGCGATGCTGCTGCTCGCTCTCGGAGAGGGCGAAGCCGCCAGTGTGCTCAAGCATCTGGACGCCAAAGTCGTCCAGAAGCTGGGCTCTGCCATGGCGGAACTCAAATCAGCCTCCCGCGAGGAGGTGGCCACCGTGGTGGGCGGCTTCGTGGACACTTTCTCTGGCCAGGCGGACATCCGCTATGGCTCGGATGAATACCTGCGCAAGGTGCTGTCCGACGCGCTGGGCGCGGAACGCGCCAATGGCGTGCTGGACCGCATCCTCACTTCCAACCGCAAGTCCAAGGGCCTGGATGTCCTCAAGTGGATGGAGCCGCGCGCGATCGCGGAGCTGGTGAGGAACGAGCACCCGCAGGTGCTCTCCATCATTGTCTCGTGGCTGGATCCGGATCAGGCGGCCAAGGTGCTGCAGGAGCTGCCCGAGTGGCTGCAGGCGGATGTGCTGCTGCGTGTGGCGGCGCTGGAAGGCGTGCAGCCGGCGGCGCTGACGCGCCTCGACGAGATCATCGAGCAGCAGATTGCCGCCAAGGGCGGCACCGGCTCCACGGCCGGCATGGGAGGCGCGAAGACGGCCGCCGGAATCCTCAATTTCATGCCTTCGACGCTGGTCGAGGAGCTGCGCAAGGCCGATGAGAACCTGACCAACACGCTGCAGGATCTGATGTTCGTGTTCGAGGACCTGATCAAGGTGGACGACAAGGGCATGCAGTCGTTGCTGAGAGAAGTGGATTCGGGACGACTGGTGGTGGCGCTCAAGGGGGCATCGCCGGATCTGGTGGCGCACTTCTTCAAGAACATGTCGCAGCGCGCCGGCGAAATGCTCAAGGACGACATGGAGTCACGCGGGCCGGTGAAGCTCTCGGAAGTGGAGGCCGCGCAGAAGGAGATCATCGTCGCGGCACGCAAACTCGCCGATGCCGGCACCATCATGCTGGGCAACAGCGGCGGTGAGGCTTATGTATGAGTGATGTACTGGAACAGGCCGAAGTCGATGCGCTGCTGAAGGGCGTTTCCTCCGGATCGGTGGACACCACGCCGCAGGCCGGGGCCGGAGAGGCGCAGAGTTTCGATCTGGCCCTGCAGGCGCGCGTGTTGCGCGGACGGATGCCGGTGCTGGATTCGACCAATGAGCGCGTCGCGCGGCAGCTGCGCGGCAGCCTGCACTCGCTCATGCACCAGCCGGTGGAGCTGAACGTGGGAGCGGTGAGCAGCGCGCGTTATGCGGACTACATCGCGGGGCTTGCCTCCCCGACCAGTCTGCACCTGATCCGCATGCTGCCTCTGCCGGGCACGGGGCTCATCGTGTTCGAGGCGCAGCTGCTTTCCGCGCTTACCGACCTTTACTACGGAGGCGCTGGGCGCGGAACGCGCCCCGAGGGACGCGAGCTTTCGCCCTCCGAGCTGCACATGTCGGAGTCGCTGCTGGCCCTGGTCCAGGCCGCCGTGGTGGCCGGATGGGAGCCGCTGCTGCAAGCGCGCATCGAACGGGTGCGCAGTGATACGGCGCCGGCCTTCGTGAACATCGCGGCGCCGAATGAAACACTGGTCGTCAGCCGCCTGACCGTGGATCTGGATGGCAAGGGCGGCCAGATCCACATCGTGCTGCCCTACACCATGATCGAACCGGTCAGCGATGTGCTGCGCGCCAGCGTGCTGACGGAGAATCACGATACCGAGGCCACGCATGCAAAGTGGTCGACGGAACTGCGCAATGAACTCGAGGAGGCCGAAGTGGACCTGGTCACGGTGCTGGGCACGGCGCGCCAGACCGTAGGCGGGCTGCTCGACCTTCGTCCCGGGGATGTCATCCCCTGCGATTTCGACGGCCGGGCCACGGTGCTCGCCAACGACATGCCCGTGTTCTGGGGTGAGCTGGGCCAGCAGCGCGGCAGGCAGGTGGTGAGGATTTCGACCATGAATACCCGCAAGACTTCCAACCTTCTGGATGGCCTGGCCGGAGGTGCCGCATGAGCGCCGCTTCCGGCAAGCCGGCCGAGATCATCCTCGACATCGGCGTGACGCTGTCGCTGGAGGTGGGCACGACGCAGATACCGGTGCGCGAGCTGCTGAAGCTTGCGCCGGGCTCGGTGGTGCTGCTGAAGCGCGCCGCCGGCGAACCCTTCGACGTGAAGGTGAACGGACGCTC
>CAUJIK010000007.1 GCA_963205255.1 Pseudomonadota bacterium | reverse complement strand
GCGCGTCCGGGAACGATCCGCGGGATGCGTACCCGGCTTCGTACACACCCGTCTATTCCGCGCCGGAGCAGGTCCGGGGGCAACCGGTGACGACGGCCGCCGACGTGTTCTCGCTGGGCGTGGTGCTCTTCCGGCTGCTGACAGGCCGGTTGCCCTCCGATGCCCGGTTGCGCGAGGCCGATGTGGAACCGGTGGGGCTTGAGCCGGACCTTGATTCGATCATTGTCCACGCCATGTGTGCCGAGCCCGCGCACCGCTATTCCACCGTGCAGGAACTGCGCAACGATCTGGAGCGCTGGCTCAGGGATTTGCCGGTCTCGGTGCATGCCGGCGAGCGGGGCTATCGCGTGGCGAGGTTCCTGCGCCGTCATCGTGTGGGAAGCGCGGTCGGCGCACTGGCGGTGGCCGGCATTCTCGCGGCCTCCGGCGTGGCGCTGTGGCAGTCCCATGCCGCCCGGCAGGCCGAGGCGGACCAGAGACAGCTCAACGCCTTCCTGATGGAGGTGCTCGGCATGTCCGACCCCTTCAGCGAAGGGGATGATCTGACGCTCAGCGCGGCGCTCGACCGCGCCGCCGAAGGCATCGACCGGCGCTTTGCCAGCCGGCCCGCCCTGTCGGCGGAGATCCGCTTCGGCATCGGCAACAGCATCGCAAGCTGGGTCGAGGATGTGCGGGGCCGTATCTGTCAGCGCATTCCCGCCAACTGCCCCGCGCAGATCGTCATTCCCGCGCCGCCTTGAGGGGCTGGGCCGCTCGTGGTCCGATCAGCAGGTTCGGGCGTGCGCCATCATGCCGATTTCGACGCGCGCGCCCAGCGGCAGGCTGGCGACGCCAATGGTGGTGCGGGCCGGATACGGCTGCGCGAAGTGCGCTGCGTACACCTGGTTCATGGCGGCGAAGTCGTTCATGTCGACCAGGTAGACCTGCACGTTGACCACATCGGTGGGCGCAAGCCCCGCCGCTTCGAGCACGTGGAACAGATTGTGCAGGCACTGGGCGGTCTGTTCGCCGATGGAACCGTCGACGAGCTTGCCGGTGGCCGGATCGATGGGTGTCTGGCCGGAAAAGAACACCAGGCCCGCGGCCTGCATGGCGTGGGAGTAAGGGCCGACGGTGGCCGCGCCGGGTGAGTTGATGGCATTGCCGCCCATGATGCTGTATTTCCGGTGATGTGATGCGGCCACAGTACTACTTTTGCGCGAGGTGTTGCGATGGCTGAAGTGCTCGAGAATGTGCAGGCATTGCTGGATCGGGCGCAGCGCCTTGCCAGTCTCCACAGCCTCATTTCGCTGAACGCGGAGGCACTCGATGCGGCGCGCAGGATCGATGCGCTGCGCGCCAGCGGCGCACCGCTGCCGAGACTTGTCGGCCTGTCCATCATCGTGAAGGACAACATCGACTTGCTCGGTATGCCCACCACCGGCGCAACGCCGACGCTGCGTGATTTCATGCCGGGCGCCACTGCGCCGGCGTTGCGGCACCTGCTCGATGCCGGCGCCATTGTGCTCGGCAAGGCCAACATGCACGAGCTGGCCTTTGGCGTGACGAACATGAATCACGCTGCATTCGCGGGCGCGGCGCGCAACCCTTACGATGCCCGGCGTGTTCCCGGCGGCTCCTCTGGCGGCACGGCGGCAGCGATCGCCGCCGGCATCGCGCCGGCCGGGTTGGGCACGGATACCGGCGGCTCGGTGCGCATTCCGGCTTCTTTCTGCTCTCTGGCGGCTCTGCGTCCGTCGGTGGGGAATGGTGGCGCGCAGCGGCGCTACGACAGCCGTGGTGTGCTGCCGATCAGCCACACGCGCGATGTGATCGGGCCCATGGCGCACACGATGGGGGAGGTGGCGCTGCTCGATGCCGTGATGAGCGGCGAGGCTGTCGCGAAGCCTGTGCCGTTGGCGGGCGTCCGCTTCGGCGTGGCGGAGATGTTCTGGGAGGGGCTGGACGCGGAAGTCGCGCGCGTCATGGAGCAGGCGCTGGCGCGGCTGCAATCCTCCGGCGTCGTGCTCGTGGAGGTGGAGCTTCCCGGGCTTGCCGCGCTCACGGCCGACACGGCGTTCGTCATCGCCCTGCATGAAGCCGGCGAGGACATTCCCGCCTATCTCGCGGCGGCGCCCAATCCCGATGGCGTGACTTTCGCCGACATCGCCCATGCCGTGGCGAATCCGGATGTCAGGCGAGTCGTCGACCATGTTCTGCGTGGCGGCATGGCGCGGGAATACCACCTCGCCATGGCGAATCGCCTGCGCATGCAGGGTCTCTATACGGGCTGTTTCGCCCAGCACGGGATCGATGCACTGGTGTTCCCGACGGTGGTCGTGCCGCCGCCGCTCATCGACACGGCCAACGCCGGTTTCTCGCAGGAGTTCTTTCCGGTCGCGATCCGCAACACCGATCCGGGCAGCACGGCGGGCCTGCCTGGAATCACCCTTCCCGCAGGATGGACCGCCGACGGCCTGCCGGTCGGGCTCGCTCTGGATGGGCCCATCGGCAGCGACCGCAGGCTGATGGGCCTGGCAATGAGCATGGAGGCTGCGCTGGGCGCCTCCGGCCGGTTCAGCGCAGGATGACCGTACGGCTGCCGTTGACGAAGATGCGGCGCTCGGCGTGCCACTTGATGGCGCGGTTGAGCACCACGTTCTCCAGCTCGCTGCCGATCACCGCGAGGTCCTGCGGCGGCAGGGTGTGGTCCACTCGCTCGACTTCCTGTTCGATGATGGGGCCTTCGTCCAGGTCCGGCGTCACGTAGTGCGCCGTGGCGCCGATCAGCTTGACGCCGCGTTCATGGGCCTGGTGATAGGGCTTGGCGCCCTTGAAGCCCGGCAGGAAGGAGTGGTGGATGTTGATGGCCCGCCCGGCGAAGTCCTGGCAAGCCTGGTCTGAAAGCACCTGCATGTAGCGGGCGAGCACCAGCAGCTCGGCCCGGTCCTGCTCGAAGATCGCCGCGATCTTCGTTTCCTGTTCGCGTTTCTTCCCCGGCTCGATGGGCAGATAGTGGAAGGGCACGCGATGCCATTCGCACAGGCTCTTCATGTCCTGGTGGTTGGAGACCACGCCGGTGATGTCGATGGGCAGGGTGCCGGTGCTCCAGCGGTGCAGGATGCTGTTGAGGCAATGCCCATGCCGGGAAACAGCGATGAGCGCCCGGCATTTGCGGCTGGCCTCGTGGAACTGCCACTGCATGGCGAAGCGCTGCGCAACCTGCTCCGCGAAGCGCGTCTTGAGCTCGGTGATGGCCGGCATGCCGAGGCCATTGTCATGGAACACCGTGCGCATGAATGAGGTGTTGGTGAAGGGATCATCGTAGTGATGAGCTTCGGTGATCAGCGCATGGTGGGTGGCCAGAAAGCCGGAGACGGCGGCGACGATGCCGGTGGTGTCCGGGCAGGCGAGCGTCAGGATGTAGCTGGGGGAGGCGGGAGGCGTGGACATGGCGCAGATGGTATCTGCTCGTCGCGCGGCTGTCTGTGGAGCGATTCTCGCGCCCACGGTCCCGATGTGCCCATCCGGGCTCCGGCGGTCGCCGGCGCAGCCTCAGCGCAGCACTGTCGGGAGTACGCCTATGGCGCCGACCGTGAGCGTCATCAGCACCACCATCAGGGCCCCTAGCTTGGTGACAATGCGCTGTTCCAGCGAGACGAAGCGCTCGTCGATCAGCGTGAAGCCGGCTTTCATTTCCCCGCGCAGGGAGCCGAGCTTCTCATCCAGCAGCTGGAAGCTCGAGTCGATCTTCTCGTCGAGTCGCTGGACGCTCGCGTCGAGCTTCTCTTCAAGCCGCTCGATGCGCGCATCGAGCCGCTGAACGTCATGGCTGATGCGTGCATCCATCTGCTGCAGGTCGTGCCTGATGGCCAGGGCGGTGTTCATGTCCTTCTCCAGCTTCTCGGCGGCGTCCCGGGCCGCGGCAACCGGAAATTCAGCTTGGATCAGGGCTTCGTAGATGGCAAGGGGTGCTTCCATGGGACCAAGTCTGGATATCTGCTGTCAGCCGGGTTGTCTGTCTACCGCAGTATTGCCGCCAGCGCGCCGACGGCGCCGACCATGAGAGTCATCAGGACCGCCATCAGCGCTCCGAGCTTGATGACGATGCGCTGCTCCAGCGAGATGAAACGTTCGTCGATCAGCGCGAAGCGGGAGTCGAGTTTCTCCTCGAGCAGCTGGACTCTAGAGTCCAGCTGCTGGATGTCGTGCCTGACACGCGCGTCGAGTTGCTGGATGTCGTGCCTGACGCGCGCATCAAGCTGTTGGATGTCCTGTCTGACGGCCAGAGCGGTGTTCATGTCCTTTTCCAGCTTCTCGGCGACATCACGGGCTGCGGCAACCGGGACTTCAGCTTGGAGCAAGGCTTCGTAGATCGCAAGAGGAGCTTCCATGGGCTAAGCGTCGGTCATAGCGGGTCAGCGTGTCACGCCGCCAATCTGATGTGTCACGGGCAATTTGCCTTAACGTGTGCTTCCGGACCGGAAAAAGAAAAGCCCTGCCTTCGGAGAGGCAGGGCTCTGATGCCACCCGCGGAACGCAAATCCGCGGGGACTACTTCAGAATACCCGTCTTAGTAACGGTAGACGGCCGTGAAGCCCATCTCGCGCGGACGGGTCATCACGCTGCCCGTCATCCAGGGCAGGCTGTTGGTCGGACGAAGCTTCTGGATCGGTTGGGTGTTGGACAGGTTGTTGACGTACAGAGACACATCCCAGTCGCTGAGCTGCGCGCCCAGACGCAGGTTCAAGGTCGTGAGTGACGGGCTTGCGAACAGCATGTTCGCGCCAGCGTACTGCGAGCTGTTCGGATCCCACGAATCACCCTTCGACGGCGTACCCACGTACCTGACGTCAGCGCGCGCATACGAGGCCTTCTCGAACGCCGTGAACGAGTACTGCGCAGCAAGGTTCACAGTGGTATTCGAGCCCGCCAGGATCGCGCCGTCACGCGTGATCAGCTGCGGCTGACCCTGGGCGTTGTGCATGATGCCGGTCGGATGGTTCGGATCCGGGACACCGATGGTCTCGGTGGATTGGACCTTCGCGTGGCCCGCGTTCGCGGAGAGCAGCAGGCTGTCGATCGGGCGGTACTGGATGTCGATTTCCGCGCCGCGGCTGCGTGCCGTGCCGAGGTTGGTCGTGAACGAGAAGAAGCAACCCGTGTTGCCACCAATGCCGACGCTCCGGATCATGTTGTCCCAGTCAATCTGGTAGATCGCCGCATCGACGCTGAGCTTTCTCTGGATGTTGAACTTGGTGCCCAGCTCGTAGCTCCACACCGTATCCGGGTCATATCCGAGGGGTGCTCCGTCCGGCATGCCCCATGCGTCGGCCAGGCGAGCCAGACAGGCGGGGCTGGTGATCTTCTGGTTCACGCCGCCATTGCGTCCGCCCTTCGCGGCCGTGGCGTAGACCATCTTGCCGTCCTCGAACGTCCAGCGCAGGCCGAACTTCGGCGTCGTCATGGTGGTCTTGGTGATCTTGTCTTCGGTCACCGGCGGCAGGCCGTCCATGACGCCCGCGGACACCAGCTTGGACCGGAAGGACATGTCGGAGTAGCGCAGTCCGATGGTGGCCGTCAGCTGCTTGGTGATGTTGATGTCGGCCTGGCCGAATATCGCCTTCTCCCTGTCCCAGCCCCAGGTGTCGAGGTAGATCGAGTAGCGGCCCTGGTAAAAGCCCAGCATGTCCGTCATGCACGGGCCGAGATTGGCGGGGTCGCAACCGTAGTAACCCATGTCGGCGAAGTTCGGGATGGCATCTGGTAGCACCAGACCCCAATCCGGCGAGTCGATGTAGCTCTGGCTGAACAGGTTCTGATTGTTGATGAACCCGCCCACCACCCACTGAACCCGCGCGTCGGCGTTGGAGCTCTGCGCGCGGAACTCGTGGGTGACTACGCTGTTCTTGTTTGTGTCGTATTCGGGCGACTTCGCGGCCGGATTGGACGGGAAGTAGACCGGCGAGCCGCCGACGAACAGCGGGAACACGGCGAAGTTCAGCGAGGTGAAGTCCACTACGTTCTTCTGCTTGTTCTCGTACAGGGACGAGTTGAGCAGCAGATCGACGTTCGACAGCTCGTACTTCAGGTTGAGCGCCCAGAGGTCCATCAACTGGGAGCTGGTGGGAATGACGCGTGTGGCGTTGACATAGTTGCCGCCGCCGACGCCGTCGCCAAAGTGGCCGTAGTTGTCGAACTTTCCGCCGTAGCGGTTGTAGTAGTCGATGTAGGACGGGGCGCTGGTGTTGATGCCCTGGTTGTCATCCGGCAGATAGAACTGGCCATTGCCGTTGGCGTTGAGCTGCTGGTGGTAGTAGGACGGGGACACCGTCAAGTTTTCCGTGATGAGCCACTTCAGGCCCACGCGCAGCGAGAAGGACTTCTGCGAGTTGTAGTCTTTCTGGTCCACCAGGCCGGTGTAGTAGTCGCCGTGATCGACATAGCCACCCGTCTGGCTGCCAGAGACGCTGACGCGTAGACCGAGCTTGTCTTCGATTATGGGCGTGCCGCCGGCAATGCCCGCTTCCCAGCTCGGCGAGCCGTACTTGGTGACGCTGGCGCCGGTGCGCGCGTACACCGAGGATTCGTGCAGGCTCGGTTCCGGCGTGATGAAGCGCACGGTGCCGCCTTCGGAACCGGAGCCGAACAGGGTGCCCTGGGGGGCCGCGCAGCACTTCGACGCGATCAACGTCGAACAGGCGCGGGAAGGCTGTGCCGTTCGGGTCGCCATTGGTGCGCAGGGTGCGGATCGCGATCGGCGTGTCGTCGATATAGACGCCGGTGGTCGCGCCGCCCACGTTCGAGCTGACGCCACGAATCGTGATGCGCGAGTTCAGGGTGCGCATGCCGTCTCCTTCGGAGAAGGTCACGCTGGGCGTGAAGCTGGCAATGTCGTTCACATTGCGGATGCCCTGCTGGTCCATCTTGTCCTGGCCGAACACCGCGACGCTGATGGGTACATCCTGCGCGCTCTCGGCGCGGCGGGTGGCGGTGACGACGATTTCTTCCAGACCAACGGACTCGGTCTGCGCCTGTACGGCTGCCGGTGCATAAAGCGCCGCGCACACAGCCAGTGCGACGCTGCCGGAGACGGCGCGGCGCACGAGCTTCTCAGCATTCGCACGTGATTCGACTCTGTTCACTTAAAGCTCTCCCGATAAAGTGATCGACGTTTAGTCGTTGATCGATACTGTTGCGCCTCAGCAGCCCCCGCAGCTCTCCCAGGCAATGCTCCAGACCGGACCTCGGACGCATTGTGTTGGTTGGGCAACAAACTAAGCATCATCGTATGGAAAGCGACTGTCAACTTCGCTCCACAGATGTGATTCGATTGCAACAAATGGCTGTCAATGCAGCAATTGTGCGGGATACCCGAGCCAGCGCTGGAGGGCGTGTTCCTGCTCGACGCTGGGCAGCGTGACGGTGCCGAACTGCACGAAGTAGAAGGCGTGCTCGCGACCGGCATCAGCCGGGTCGCGGTCTTCGAGCCAGGATTCATCCACCTGGTCGCCACGGTCCGTGGCGGCAGCCAGCTCCTCGTAATAGAAGCCCAGTGTTCTGAGCGCCGCCGCGAACTCCTCCAGGCTGGGGTGGCCCACGGTGCCCTGAAGTCTGAGCACGGTTTCGACGAAGGCGTGGTTGTAGGGGTCGAGCTGCTCGAAGGAGCGGGTGGGGAGCTGTTCCATGCGATAACTGTATGGATATACAGTTATCATGTCCAGTGAGGGCGATGGTCCTCAGGGCGTGTGCAGTTCCTCCAGAAAGCGCGAATGCCAGGCATGGATGTCGTTGCGGGTGAGCACTTCCATCATGGCCCGATGGCGTTCACGGCGCTCCGCCAGCGGCATGTTGAAGGCCTGCTGGATGGCGTGCGCGATGCCGCGCAGGTCGTAAGGGTTCACCTGCACGGCTGCCGTGAGTTCGTGCGCCGCGCCGGTCAGGGTGGAGAGAATGAGCGCGCCCGGATCATCCGGATCCTGCGCGGCGACGAATTCCTTGGCGACCAGATTCATGCCGTCGCGCACCGGCGTGACGATGCCCACCGGAGCGGCGCGCATGAAGCCCATGAGCACATCGTGCGGGAAGTTGCGGTTCAGGTAACGGATGGGCGTCCAGTCGGTGTCGGCGAAGCGGCCATTGGTGCGACCGGAGGCCTGTTCCAGCTCGTTGCGGATGTCGGCATAGGCCACCACGTCGGCGCGCGAGATCGGCGCGATCTGCAGGAAGGTCACGCGGTTGACGTTGTCGGGATACGTTTCCAGAAAACGCTCATAGGCGCGGAAGCGCTCCACCAGCCCCTTGCTGTAGTCCAGGCGATCGACGCCGATCATCAGCTTGCGCCCCAGCAGGCTTGCCATCATGCGGCGGCAGGTTTCGCCTTTCAGCGCTCTGGGCGCCGCTTCCTGGATCTGTGCCACGTCCACGCCGATGGGAAACACGCCGGTGCGCACGCGGCGCCCGCCCGCGATGATTGCTCCGGCTTCGGCGGTGGCTTCCGGTCCCCACAGCGCTTCGACCGCGGAGCGGAAGGAGGCGAGGTCGCCGTCGGTCTGGAATCCGATCAGATCGTAGTCGAGCAGCGAGCGCATCAGTTCGCCGTAGATCGGCAGCACGCGCAGCAGCTCCACCTGCGGGAAGGGGATGTGCAGGAACAGGCCGATCTTCTGCGTGGCGCCGGCCTCGCGCAGCATCTGCGCCAGCGGCAGCAGGTGGAAGTCGTGCACCCACAGCATGTCGTCGGGCTTGAGCAGCGGCGCAAGCTCGCGCGCGAAACGCTGGTTCACGGCGAGGTAGCGCTCGTACTGCGCATCGGAGTAGGTGAAGCTGTCGAGGAAGTAGTGGAACAGCGGCCACAGCACGTCGTTGCAGAAGCCGAGGTAATAGTCCTGGAACTCTTCCTGCGAGAAGTCGAGCGTGGCGAAGCTCAGGCCTTCGCGGCGGATGGTCTCCGCCGGGCCCGGCGCGGCCGTCACTTCGCCGCTCCAGCCGAACCACAGCCCGCCG
>CAUJIK010000006.1 GCA_963205255.1 Pseudomonadota bacterium | reverse complement strand
CGAGCAGGTGCAGAACATCGAGTAACTTTCAGGCGATGCAACCCTGACTGTCGCCTGGTGATCCCACTCACCATGCGCCGCACATTCTTGCGATGGAATTCCAGATGGCGTTGCTGGCCCTGCAAAAAGGGCCCAACGTTCACATCCCCGGCGGCTCCGCCCGCCCCCGCTCCTCCGTGAGCAGCGACCACACCGCCACGAACAGCGCCGCGATCAGCGGCCCGATCACGAATCCATTCATGCCGAACAGGGCCAGCCCGCCGATGGTGGAGACCAGCACCATGTAGTCGGGCAGGCGCAGATCCTTGCCCACCAGCATCGGCCGCAGCAGATTGTCGATCATGCCGATGACGAAGACGCCGACCAGAATCAGGATCGTGGCCCGCGCATAGTCCCCGATCACCAGCAGATACGCGGCCACCGGCACCCAGACCAGGAAGGCGCCCACGGCCGGCATCAGCGACAGCAAGGTCATCACCACACCCCACAGCAGCGGCGCCTGAACGCCCAGCGCCCAGAACGTCAATCCTCCCAGCGTGCCCTGGATCAGGGCGATGATGAAGTTGCCTTTCACCGTCGCCTTCACCACCGTCGTGAACTTCGTCATCACATGGCGGGTGTGCCGCGGAGCCAGCGGGCTGGCCCTGCTGATCGTGGCTGCCAGCTGCGATCCGTCGCGGAACAGGAAGAACAGCACATACAGCATGACGCCAAGGCCGACGAGGAACTGCGCCGTGCCCTGCCCGATGCTCAAGGCGCGCGTGGCGATGAACTGCGAACCCTGCGCCAGCGTCGACGTGAAGCGTTCCTGGATGGCCGCGAAGTTGTTCAGACCGGCGGCACCGAGCAGGTCCACCATGAAAGCCGGCAGACTGGTATAGACCCGCTCGACGATGGCGGCCGGATCGAACTCGCGCGTGTCGATGCGCTGGTAGAGCCCGGTGGCCTCCTGCGCGAGCGCGCCGAACACCAGCGAGCCCGGAATGACGACGATGCATACGCAGACCAGCACGCTCACCGCCGCGGCCAGGGTTCGCCGCCCCCGCAGCCGCGCGACCAGCCAGCGCTGCAGCGGATTGAACAGCACCGCCAGTATCACGGCCCACAGCAGCGCGCTGTAGAACGGCAGCAGCAGGCAGACGAAAGCCACCGTGACCAGAACGACGAGAATGATGAAGCTGGCACGCTGAGAACCCGGCTTGTGCATGCGCACAGGGTTTGCGGTCCGGAACGGAAAGTCAATAATGCCCAGCCCATTCAGGTCCGTGCGACAGAGGTCTCGCCAGATGGCGGAGCAAAGCAGTCCCAACCACCTGGCAACACGGATCGGCCTTCTGGCCGGCCCGCTGCTGTTGCTGCTGACGCTGCTCATGCCGCCGCCGGACGGCATGGACCAGGCGGGCTGGTACACGCTGGGGCTGGCCGCGATGATGGCGGTGTGGTGGGCCACCGAAGCGCTGCCGCTGGCCGGCACCGCGCTGCTGCCCATCCTGCTGCTGCCGTTGCTCGGCGTCGCGCCGCTGGAGCGCGCCACCGCGCACTACGCCAACCCGGTCGTCTTCCTGTTCCTCGGCGGCTTCGCGCTGGGCCTGGCAATGGAGCGCTGCGGATTGCACCGGCGCATCGCGCTGCTGACACTGCTGGCCGTCGGCGACGGGCCGCGCCGGCAGATCGGCGGCGTCATGCTGGCAACCGCCCTGATCGGCATGTGGGTCAGCAACACGGCCACGGCCATCATGATGCTGCCGATCGGCCTGTCAGTGATCGAGCTGACCACGCGCGGCGCCGATCAGGCCGAACGCGAACGCTTTGCCGTGGCGCTGCTGCTGGCCATCGCCTACTCGGCATCGATCAGCGGCATGACCACGCTGATCGGCACGCCGCAGAATGCACTGCTGGCGGCCTACCTGCGCGAGAACCACGCCATAGAGATCGGCTTCGGCCAGTGGATGCTGGTCGGGCTGCCGGTGGCGGCGGTCATGCTGAGCTTCACCTGGTGGTGGCTGACCCGGCGCGGCTTCGCCATCCCGGCCACCGACAGCACGCCTCTGTTGCGTCGCCAGCTCACCGAACAGGGCCCGCCATCGCGCCACGAGCAGCGCGTGGGCGCGGTGTTCGTGCTGACAGCCTCGGCCTGGCTGTGTCGTCCATTGCTCGAACGGTTCATTCCGGGCATCAGCGACACCGGCATCGCCATCACTGCCGCGCTGCTGCTGTTCCTGCTGCCGACGGGAAGCGGCGAGCGCCTGCTCGACTGGCGCACCGCGGAGAAACTGCCCTGGGGCGTGTTGCTGCTTTTCGGCGGCGGGCTGTCGCTGGCGGCTGCCATCCGCGACAGCGGGCTGGCCGCATGGCTGGCGCAAGGACTGGGTGCATTCGGCGCATTGCCGACACTGCTGATGATTGCGCTGGTGGTGGTGGCGATCAACCTGCTGACCGAGCTGATCTCCAACACCGCCATCGTGGCCACCTTCCTGCCGCTGATAGCCGCGGTGGCGCTCGCCTCGGATATGCCGGTGGAACTGCTGGCGATACCGGCCGTGATCGCGGCCAGCTGCGCCTTCATGATGCCGGTGGCGACGCCGCCCAACGCCATCGTTTTCGGCAGCGGCCAGCTGCGCATCGGCCACATGATCCGCGCCGGTGTGGCGCTGAGCCTGTTCAGCGCGCTGAGCATAACGCTGCTGTGCTTCGTGCTGGTGCGCTGGATCTGGTAGTGCTGCCTGTTCCAACAAACCAGTTACGATGCCACGCAGACATTGGGGAACCACGATGAACTTCACCCGTCGTCAGCTGCTGCGAATCGCAGGCGTCTCCACCCTGCTTCCGGTGCTGGGCCGCCACGCCACGGCCCGGGATGCGGCCACACCCGGCCCCGGTCAGCTCGAGGCCTTCCTCCGCCGCCCGGCCACGCTTCTGCTGCGCAATGTCCGCCCGATGGGCGGCACGCCGGTCGACGTGCTGGTCCGCGACGGCCGCATCGCGCAGGTCGGCACTGCGCTGCGCGCGCCTGCCGGCACACCCGGGGAAGACGGCCGCGGCGCATTGCTGCTGCCAGGACTGGTCGAGGGCCACAGCCATATCGACAAGACGATGTGGGGCATGGAGTGGTACCACAACGCTGTCGGCAACCAGCTCACCGACCGGATCGAGAACGAGCGCGCCTTCCGCGACGCCAGCGGTCATGACGCGCGCGCGCAGTCGATGGTGCTGGCCAAGGCGTTCCTCGCGACGGGCACCACGCGGCTGCGCACCCATGTGGATGTCGACACCCAGGCAGGCCTCAAGCACCTCGAAGGCGTGATGCACACGCGCGAGGTGCTGCGCGAGCTGCAGCAGATCCAGATCGTCGCCTTCCCGCAGTCGGGCCTGCTGGCGCGCCCGGGCACCGCCGAGCTGCTCGACCGGGCGATGGCCACCGGCGCCGACGTGGTGGGCGGCCTCGACCCCAGCAACATCGACGGCGATCCGGTGCGTTCGCTCGACACGCTGTTCGACATCGCCGCGCGGCACGACAAACCGCTGGATATTCACCTGCACGAAATGGGTTCGCTGGGCGCGTTCTCGCTGCGGCTGATCCTGGATCGCACCGAGGCGCTGGGTATGCAGGGCCGCGTGGTCGTCAGCCACTGCTTCTGCCTCGGCGATCTGCCCGACGCCCAGCGCACGCCGCTGCTCGAACGCATGGCGAGGCTCGGCGTTGCGATCGCGACCACGGCGCCGCCGATCGCCATACCGCCGCTGTTGGCCTGCCGCGCCGCCGGCGTCACGGTGATGGGCGGCAACGACGGCATCCGCGATACCTGGGGCCCCTATGGCAACCCGGACATGCTCCGGCGCGCCATGCTGATCGGCATGCGCTTTGGCCTGCGTCGCGACGAAGACATCGCGGTGGCGCTGGACTGCGTCACCTGGTCCGGCGCGCGTGGCTGCCACTTCGCGGACTATGGCCTCGACCCCGGCAACAGAGCCGACCTGGTGCTGGTGGATGCACAGACTGTCGCGCAGGCGGTGGTCGATCAGCCGGTGCGACGACTGGTGGTCGCCGCCGGCCGCATCGTGGCGCGCAACGGCGTGCTGGAGTCGCGGCTGGCCGGCATCTAGGCCAACGGATAGCTCCCAGGCCACAGGATGCCGCGATCCACATTGCGGATGTCGGTATGCCCGCAGAAGGCCATGGTCACATCCAGCTCCTTGTGGATGATCTGCAATGCCTTCGTGACGCCGGCCTCACCCATGGCGCCCAGACCATAGGCCATCGCGCGACCGATGAGCGTGCCACGCGCGCCCAGCGCCCGGGCCTTGAGCACATCCTGTCCGCTGCGGATGCCGCCATCCACCCACACCTCGGTCTTGCTGCCCACCGCATCGACGATGGGCGGCAGTGCGGCCAGGCTGCTGGGCGCGCCGTCGAGCTGACGCCCGCCATGATTGCTCACCACGATGGCGTCGGCGCCCGCCTCGGCCGCCAGACGCGCATCCTCCGCGACCATGATGCCCTTGAGGATCAGCTTGCCGCCCCACTGGCGCTTGACCCACTCGATGTCGGCCCACGACAGCCGCGGATCGAACTGCTCATTGCTCCAGCACGACAGCGACCGCATGTCGGTCACGCCCGGCACATGCCCCACCAGATTGCGGAAAGTATGGCGCCGGGTCCGCGCCATCCCCAGGCACCAGCGCGGCCGGGTCATCAGGTTGAGGATATTGGGCAGCGTCAGCCGCGGCGGCGCCGTCAGTCCGTTCTTCAGGTCCTTGTGACGCTGGCCGACGATCTGCAGGTCCAGCGTCAGCATCAGCGCATTGCAGTTGGCATCGCGCGCGCGGCCGATCATGCGCGCCATCGAATCCCGGTCGCGCATCATGTAGAGCTGGAACCAGAACGGCGCCCGGGTGTGCTGCGCAATGTCCTCGATGGAGCAGATGCTCATGGTCGAGAGCGTGAACGGAATGCCGAACTTCGCGGCGGCGCGCGCCGCGTGGATCTCGCCGTCGGCATGCTGCATGCCGGTCAGGCCCACGGGCGCGATGGCCACCGGCATGGCGACCTGCTGGCCCACCATCGTCGTGGCCGTGGTGCGCCCTTCCATGTTCACCGCCACGCGCTGGCGCAATTTGATCTTCTGGAAGTCGCTCTCGTTGGCACGATAGGTGCTCTCGGTCCACGAGCCCGAATCGACGTAGTCATAGAACATGCGCGGCACCCGCTTGCGGGCGAGCACGCGCAGATCCTCAATGCTGGTGATGACGCTCATACGGGCCGGCCCGCGGGACGTGCACACACGCCCCGCCAGGCCCGGCGGCCTATTGCATGTGCTGGCCGCCGTTGATGGCGATGTTGGCGCCCGTGACGAACGCCGCCTCGTCCGAAGCCAGGTACAGGATCAACCCGGCCACTTCCTCCGGCTTGCCCAGGCGCCCCACCGGAATCTGCGGCAGGATCTTGGTGTCGAGCACTTCCTTCGGAATCGCCGTCACCATCTTGGTGCCGATGTAGCCCGGCGAGATGGTGTTCACCGTCACGCCCTTCTTCGCCACTTCCAGCGCCAGCGCCTTGGTGAAGCCATGCACGCCGGCCTTGGCCGCCGAATAGTTGGTCTGGCCGAACGCGCCCTTGGAGCCGTTCACCGACGAGACATTGATGACGCGACCCCAGCCGCGCTCCACCATGCCATCGACCACCTGCTTGCTCATGTTGAACATGCTGTCGAGGTTGGTGTTCATCACCGCGGACCAGTTGACCTTGTCCATCTTCTTGAAGGTCATGTCGCGCGTGATGCCGGCGTTGTTGACCAGCACATCCACCGGCCCGAGCTTGGCCTGCACTTCGGCCACCGCCTTGGCGCAGGAGTCGTAGTCGGACACATCGCAGGCCACCGCGAGCACATCGAAGCCTTCGCGCTTGTTCTCGGCCACCCACTCCGCGTGCTTGGTGTTGCCCGGAGAGTACGTAACCGCGAGCCGGTAGCCCGCCTGCTCCATCTTCTTCGAGATGCTCTCGCCCAGACCGCCCATGCCGCCGGTCACCAGGACCACTCTTTGCTTGCTCATAGTCCCCCGTCCTTATTTGTTCGTCTCAACGTTCGACGGCGAGTGCCACTCCCATGCCACCGCCAATGCACAAAGCCGCCAGGCCCTTCTTCGCGTCGCGCCGCTTCATCTCGTGCAGCAGCGTGACCAGGATGCGGCAGCCGCTGGCGCCGATCGGATGACCGATGGCAATCGCACCGCCGTTGACATTGACCTTGGCCGGATCGACCTCCAGCGCCTTGTTCACCGCGCAGGCCTGCGCGGCGAAAGCCTCGTTGAGCTCGAACAGGTCCACATCGCCCGTCTTCCAGCCGGCGCGCTGCAGCGCCTTGCGGCTGGCCGGCACCGGACCCATGCCCATGATGGCAGGATCGAGGCCGCTGGTACCAAACGCGGCGATGCGCGCCAGTGGCTTCAAACCCAGCTCGGCGGCCTTCTTCGCGCTCATCACCACCACCGCGGCGGCGCCGTCGTTGATGCCAGAGGCATTGCCGGCCGTGACGCTGCCGGCCTTGTCGAAGGCCGGCCGTAATCCGGCCAGCGCCTCGGCATTGGTCTTGCGATTGATGAATTCGTCGGTGTCGAAGACGATCGGGTCGCCTTTGCGCTGCGGGATCGTCACCGGCACGATCTCGTCCTTGAAGCGCCCGGCGTCCTGCGCCGCCACCGCCTTCTGCTGGCTGCCCAGCGCCAGCGCATCCTGCATCTCGCGGCTGATCTCGTTCGCCTTGGCGACATTCTCCGCGGTGATGCCCATGTGGTACTGGTTGTACACATCCCACAGACCGTCGGTGATCATCGTATCGACCAGCTTCCAGTCGCCCATGCGCTGGCCATTGCGCGAGCCCGGCAGCACATGCGGCGACAGGCTCATGTTCTCCTGGCCGCCGGCGACGACGATCTCGGCATCGCCCCAGGCCACCGCCTGCGCGGCCAGCATCACCGCCTTGAGGCCCGAACCGCACACGGCATTGATGGTCAGCGCCGGCGTTTCCTTCGGCACCCCAGCCTTCAGCGAAGCCTGCCGCGCCGGGTTCTGCCCCGCGCCGGCGGCCAGCACCTGGCCCATGATGACCTCGTCCACCTGCGCCGGGTTCAGCCCCGCCCGCGCGATGACTTCCTTGATGACAATGGAGCCCAGCTCGGTGGCGGGTATCGCGGCCAGACTGCCGCCGAACTTGCCAACCGCAGTGCGCGCCGCGGCGACGATGACGATGTCGCTCATGTATGGGCTCCTTGGAGCATCGAGGAAAAAGGTGAAGCTGCGTGCATGCGGACCCCTGGCTGGCGGTTGAAGCCGCCTTGTTGTTCGACGCCCCAAGCTTCTGTCTTCCGCGGGGGGCGCGTCAATCGTTTGGGCCTGGAAAAAGCGGACAGCTGCTCATGACGCAACTGCCCGCTACAGCGATCACGTCTTCGAAGCGTCGAAGATGCTCTGGATCGACTGGTCGAGCGCCTGATTGAATTCGGCGTCGCTCTGCTGCGCCGTGAGGCCCTCGGTGAGCGCGCGCGAGAAGCTCGCCACCATGCCGTTCTGGCGCGCCAGCTTGAGGTTGGCGTCCGCGCGTGAATAGCCGCCGGAAAGCGCCACCACCTTCAGCACATTCGGGTGCTTCACGAACTCGGCGAAGGCATTGTCCACTTCGGGCAGCGTGAGCTTGAGCATCACCAGCTGGCCGACGGGCAGCGCATTGAGCGCCTTGCGCAGCGCTTCGACCAGCAGCTTCTCGGCGCCGGCCTTGTCGGGGCAGTGGATGTCCACTTCGGGCTCGATGATGGGCACCAGGCCCGCCGCGACCACCTGCTTCGCCACCTCGAACTGCTGGTCCACCACGGCCTGAATGCCCGCGGCATTGGCCTGCTTGATGACCGAGCGTTCCTTGGTGCCGAAGATGCCCTTGCTCTTGGCCTTCGCCAGCAGCGCCTCCAGCTGCGGCATGGGCTTCATCAGCTGCACGCCATTGGCCTCGTTCTCGAGACCCTTGTCGATCTTGAGGATGGGCACCACCTGCTTCACGTTCCACAGGTAGTCGGCCGTGGGCCTGCCGTCGACATCGCGGTCCATGGTGGCCTCGAACAGGATCGCCGCCAGCACGCGGTCGCCATTGAAGGCGGGGCTGGTGATGATGCGGGTGCGCATCTGGTGGATCAGATCCATCATCTGCGCATCGCCGGAGTAGGTGTTCTCCGCGATGCCGTAGAGCTTCAGCGCCTTGGGCGTGCTGCCGCCGCTCTGGTCGAGCGCGGCAATGAAACCAGATTGCGTACGGAACTTGTTCTTCTGTGCTTCGAAGTTGCTCATGAGTGCTCGTTGAGTATCCGGATCGTGATGATCCGGTGATTCTAGTCCACTGATCCGCCGCGCTGGACGACCCTTCCCTCACTCCCTATGATGTACAGAATTCTGTACATTATTCTGTCAACCCCATGGCCTTCTCCGTCCGGGACATCATCCCCCTCACCCAGGCCCGCGCCTCCCTGTCGGAGCTTGCCGAGCAGGCGCGGTCCGGCGCCGACAAGATCATCACCCGCAACGGCGAGAGCTACGTGGCGCTCATCAGCGCCGAGAAGCTCGCCTACTACCACCGCCTGGAGAAGGAGCGGCTGCACCTGCTGTTTCTCGAAGACGCGCGGCAGGGGTTCGAGGACCTCGCGGCGGGTCGCGCTGCGGATGCGCTGGAGCTGGTCGCGGAGATGAAAAGGCAGCGCCAGTCCCGGCGCGACGGCCACGGCTGATGCAGGTTTCGCTCGCCGCCGGGTTCCGCGCGCGACTGGCGCGGATCGAGGCCTTTTTCGAGCCCGCCGGCGCGCCGCCGGTTTTCGACCAGCTGCTCGATGACCTGGAGAACATCGTCATCCCGGATCTGTCGCGCTTCCCCGGCCTGGGCCGCCTCTACCTCGATGCGCCCCCGCAATCCACCGAGGCGCTCATGGCTGTGGCCCGGCTCCCCCGGGGCGCGGACCAGCTGCTGCGCAAGTATGTTCACGACGACTTCGTGATCCTCTACGCTGCGCTGCCCGACGCCCTGCACCTGATCTCGATCCGCCACCACCTGGAATCCGCCTTTCACCCATGACGGCCCGCCTCTACGTCATCTCCGCCCCCTCCGGCGCCGGCAAGACCAGCCTGGTGCGCGCGCTGCTGGAACGCGCGCCCGAGCTTGCGGTCTCGACCTCGCACACCACCCGCAAACCCCGCCCCAACGAGCAGGACGGCCGCGAATACCACTTCGTCTCCGGCGAGCAGTTCGACCGCATGGCGGCCGCGGGGGACTTCCTCGAGCACGCCCGGGTGTTCGACAACCAGTACGGCACCAGCCGGGGGCAGCTGGAGGAAAAGCTCGCCGCCGGCCGCAATGTCATCCTGGAGATCGACTGGCAGGGCGCGCGGCAGGTGCGGCGGCAAATGCCCGGCTGCCGCAGCATTTTCATCCTGCCCCCCTCGCGCCAGGCCCTGCGCCAGCGCCTCGACGCCCGCCGCACCGACAGCGCGGCCGTCATCGAGCGCCGGCTGGCCGACGCGGTAGCCGACATGTCCCACTACGCCGAATTCGACTACGTGGTGGTCAACGACGACTTCGAGCAGGCGGTGGCCGACCTTGTGAACATCCTCGCAGGCCAGGGCGAACCCTTCACCGCCGCACGCCCGGAACTGGCCTCCCTACTGGCAAATCTGCTAGAATTTCCAACCCCTTAAGACAAGCTGCAAGCGCGGAACATCATGGCCCGAGTCACCGTCGAAGACTGCCTGGATAACGTCGACAACCTGTTCCAGCTGGTGCTGCTGGCCTCGGCCCGCGCGCGGCGCCTGGCCAATGGCGCATCCCCAACCGTGCCGGTGGACAACGACAAGGTGACCGTCATCGCGCTGCGCGAAATCGCCGAGGGAAACATCACTCCGGAGATGCTGCAGGAACCGGAGCCCCAGCCCGAACCGGTGATCAACGACATCGACGCGCAGCTCGCGAGCTTCCGCGCACCGCAGTTCGGCCTGGGAGACTGAAACCCAGCGAGGCATGCATATGGACGCGTCTTCGCTTCTCGGCCTGATTCCAGGTACCGGAGCAAGGCGCCTTCCCGGTCTCAAGGAGCTGCTGGCCAGCGTCGAGACCTACCTGCCGTCCGAGCAGGTCGCCCGCATCCGTGAGGCCGCCGATTTCGGCGCCGCCGCGCACCTGGGGCAGAAGCGCCTCTCCGGCGAACCCTACATCTCGCATCCGCTGGCGGCCGCGCAGATCCTCGCCGAGCTGGGGCTGGATGCCGACACGATAATCGCCGCCATCCTGCACGACGTCATCGAAGACACCAAGATCTCGCGCGAGCAGATCGAGGAGAGTTTCGGCAAGGACGTGGCCGCCATTGTCGATGGCGTCACCAAGCTGCATAACATCCAGTTCAAGAGCCGCGAGGAAGCGCAGGCCGAGTCGTTCCGCAAGATGCTGCTCGCCATGGTGCGCGACCTGCGCGTCATCATCGTCAAGCTCGCCGACCGCACGCACAACATGCGCACCATCGACAGCATGTCGGTGCAGAAGCGCCGCAAGATCGCGCGCGAGACGCTCGAGATCTATGCGCCGGTGGCCGAGCGGCTGGGTCTCTACAAGATCAAGCTGGAGCTCGAGGATCTGGGCTTTCGCGCGCTCTATCCGCAACGCTCCCGGGTGATCGAGCGCGCGCTCAAGCGCGCGCGCGGCAACCAGAAGGAATTCCTCGGCAAGATCGAGAAGACGATCAAGGCGGATCTGGGCAGGGCCGGCATCAAGGCCGAGGTGCAATCACGCGAGAAACACCTCTACAGCGTCTACCGCAAGATGCGGCACAAGAAATCGATGCTGGCGCAGGTGGTGGATGTGTACGGATTGCGCATCCTCGTCGATGCGCCCGACACCTGCTATCGCACGCTGGGCGTGGTGCATGCCGCCTTCCGGCCCATGCCCGGCCGCTTCAAGGACTACATCGCCATTCCGCGTTCCAATGGCTACCAGTCGCTGCACACCACGCTGTTCGGGCCCAACGGCGTGCCGCTCGAAGTGCAGATCCGCACCCACGACATGCATGGCGTGGCCGAGTCCGGCATCGCCGCGCACTGGAAGTACAAGGCCGGCACGCCCACCCGCGGCAGCGGCGATTCGGCACAGCAGGAGCGCGCTCGCGCCTGGGTGTCGAACCTCATGGAGATGCAGGGCAGCGGCAACCCCGAGGAGTTCATCGAGAGCGTCAAGGTGGACCTGTTCCCGGACAAGGTCTATGTGTTCACGCCCAAGGGCGCCATCCTGCGCCTGCCGCGCGGCGCCACGGTGGTGGATTTCGCCTATGCCGTGCACACCGATGTCGGCAACCGCTGCGTCGCGGCCAAGGTGGATCGCCGCCTGACTTCACTGCGCACCGTGCTGCGCAATGGCCAGACGGTGCAGATCATCACCGCCATGGGCGCCTCGCCCAATCCCTCATGGGTGAGCTTCGTCGCCACGGCCAAGGCGCGCAGCGCCATCCGCCAGTACCTCAAATCGCTGCAGCGCTCCGAGGCCGTGGAGCTGGGCACGCAGCTGCTCAACGCAGCACTGGCCGAGTTCCAGCTCAGCGTCGATCGCCTCGATCCGCAGGCGCTCGCGCAGACACTCAAGGAGCTGGGCCTCAAGGACAAGGAGGAGCTGCTGCGGCAGATCGGCCTGGGCGAACGCATGGCGCCGCTGGTGGCGCGCCGGCTGCTGCCGGATGCGGCCGACGGCGCGCCGCGCAGCGCGCCGCTCACCGTGGCGGGCACCGAAGGCCTGCTGGTCACCTATGCGCGCTGCTGCCATCCCATTCCGGACGATCCCATCATCGCCTTCCTCTCCACTGGCCGCGGCATCGTGATCCATCGCGACACCTGCGCCAACGTCGAGGACTACCACAAGCACCCGGACAAATGGCAGCCGGTGGTGTGGCAGCAGGACGTCAGCCGCTACTTCAGCTCCGAGGTGCGCGTGGAAGCGATGAACAAGGTGGGCATGCTGGCGGCGATCTCCGCCGCCATCGCCTCGACGGGCACCAACATCGGCCACGCCACCGTGGAGCGGCGCGACGGCGACATCTCGCTGATCACGCTCGAAGTGGAGGTGAAGGACCGCAAGCATCTGGCCCGCATCGTGCGTACCATCCGCAAGATGCCTGAAGTGCTGCGCGTGGCGCGCACGCATCCACCCAGAAGGACTTCGTGAGAACCATGGAACGCACCATCATCGAGACCCCCCATGCTCCCGGCGCCATCGGCACCTATTCGCAGGCCGTGCGCGCGGGCAACACCGTGTGGGTCTCCGGCCAGATTCCTCTCGACCCGGCCACCGGCCAGCTGATCAGCGGCGACATCGACGCCGAGATCCGCCGCGTGCTCGACAACCTCGAAGCCATCGCGAAGGCCGCGGGCGGCACGCTCGACAACGCCGTGAAGTTCAATGTGTTCCTCACTGACCTTGTGCATTTCGCGCGCGTCAACGAGCTCATGGCCGAGCGCCTGCGCAAGCCTTATCCGGCGCGCGCGGCCGTGGGCGTCGCCGCCCTGCCACGCGGCGCGCGCGTGGAGATGGAGTGCGTCCTCAGCCTGTGAGCGGCGCCACCGCTGCCGCCGATCCCCTGTTCCAGCTGCCGGTCCGCTATGAGGACCGTACCCATGTCACGCCGCTCGGCGCGCTGATCGCCGGCACGCGCGTCGTCGTCGAGGCCGAGGTGCAGGTGGCCGACGTGGTGTTCCGCCGCCGGCGCGCGCTGCTGGTGCGCCTGTCCGATGGCTCGGGCTTCCTGAACCTGCGCTTCTTCTATTTTTCGCGCGCCCAGGTCGAAGGCATGGCGCGCGGCACGCGTCTGCGCTGCGCGGGCGAAGTGCGCCGCGGCCCGCAGGGCCTGGAGATGGTGCATCCCGAGTATCGCCGCGTAGGCGTCACGCCCGAGCCACTGGATGACCGGCTCACACCCATCTATCCGCTCACCGAAGGCCTGACTCAGGGCCGCGCGCGCGCCAACGCCAACCGTGCGCTGGCGCGGCTGGCCGCCAACCCCGCACAGGACCTGCTGCCGCACCACATCGTCGAGAAGCTGGAGCTGCCCACGCTGACCGAAGCGCTGGAGTTCGTGCATCGTCCGCCCAAGGGCACTTCACTGGCGGCGCTGGCTTCCGGTCGTCATCCGGCCCAGCGGCGCCTGGCCTTCGAGGAGCTGCTGGCGCATCAGCTCTGCATGCAGCAGCTCAAGCAACGCGCGCAGCGTGAAGCCGCGCACGCGCTTGCGGATGATGCGCAGCTCACCACGCGCTTCCTCTCCGCTCTGCCTTTCGCGCTCACGAATGCCCAGCGTCGCGCGCTCGATGATGTGGAGCGCGACCTCGAGCGCCAGCATCCCATGGTGCGGCTCATCCAGGGTGACGTGGGTTGCGGCAAGACTGTCGTGGCCGCTGCCGCCGCAGCGCGCGCCGTGGGCAGCGGCCGGCAAGCCGTGCTGATGGCGCCCACCGAACTGCTCGCCGAGCAGCATTGGCGCTCACTGGAATCCTGGTTCCGCCCGCTTGGTGTCACTGTGGCGTTGCTCTCCGGTTCGCAGCCGGCGCGCACCCGGCGCAGCGCGCTGGAAGCGGTCGCCAGCGGCGAAGTGCACATCACCGTAGGCACGCATGCCCTGTTCCAGGCCGGCGTCAGCTTCCATGACCTGGCGCTGGTGATCGTCGATGAGCAGCACCGCTTCGGTGTGCAGCAGCGATTGCAGCTCAAAGAGAAGGGTCGGCGCGACAGCATCGTCCCCCATCAGCTCATCATGACGGCCACCCCCATTCCGCGCACGCTGGCGATGACGGCCTATGCCGACCTCGATGTCTCCGTGATCGACGAACTGCCGCCCGGCCGCACACCGGTACGCACCGTGGTGGTGGCCGAGGAGCGCCGTTCCCAGGTGGTCGAAGGCGTGCACCGCGCCTGCCGCGAGGGCCGGCAAGCCTACTGGGTGTGCCCACTCATCGAGGAATCCGAAGAGCTGCGCGCGCAGGCGGCGGAAGAAACAGCCACCACCCTGGCCGAGGCATTGCCCGGTATCCGCGTCGGTCTCGTGCACGGACGGCAGCCGGCCCGCGCCAAGGAACAGGCCATGCAGGAGTTCAAGGCCGGCCACATACAGCTGCTGGTAGCCACCACCGTCATCGAAGTGGGCGTGGATGTGCCCAACGCCAGCCTCATGGTGATCGAGAACGCCGAGCGCATGGGCCTGGCGCAGCTGCATCAGTTGCGCGGTCGCGTGGGCCGCGGCGCGCAGGAGTCCAGCTGCGTGCTGCTGTATCGCGGCCCGCTCAGCCAGACCGCGCGCGAGCGCCTGGCCTGCCTGCGCGACAGCAACGACGGCTTCGAGATCGCGCGCCGCGACCTGGAGCTGCGCGGCCCCGGCGAGCTGCTCGGTACGCGCCAGACCGGCCTGGCCGAGCTGAAGGTGGCAGACCTGATCCGCGACGCCGACCTGCTGCCAGCCGTACGCGAGGTTGCCGAACAGCTGCTGCGCGGGAATGATGCGCTGGTCGCGCCTCTGGCGCAGCGCTGGATCGGAGGAGCCGAGGAATATGGCCGCGTCGGGTGAGGCAACCATGGATCTGACCACACGCGCCTTCGCCGCCGTCGTGCCCTCGCCCGCGCTGCGCCGCCGCATCGTGGACTACATCCACCTCACGCGCCTGGACCGGCCCGTTGGCATCTGGCTGCTGTTGTGGCCCACACTGTGGGCGCTGTGGGTGGCCGCCGATGGCGTGCCCAGCGCGAAGCTGTTCGGCGTGTTCATCGCCGGCACCATCGTGATGCGCTCGGCCGGCTGCGTGATCAACGATTTCGCGGATCGCGATGTCGATCCGCACGTCAAGCGGACGCGGCAGCGCCCGCTGGCCGCGCGCCGCGTCTCGCCCATCGAAGCGCTGGTGGTGTTCGCGGTGCTGGTGCTGCTGGCGCTGTGGCTGGTCACACGCCTGGATGCGCGCACCGTGTATTTCTCCCTCATCGGCGCAGCGCTCACCGTGAGCTACCCCTTCGCCAAACGCTTCTTCCCCCTGCCCCAGTTCTGGCTCGGCGCGGCCTTCGGCTGGGCCGTGCCCATGGCCTTCGTCGCCACCATGGGCACAGTGCCGCGCGTGGGTTGGCTGCTGTTCCTGATCACCCTGCTCTGGTCGGTGGTTTACGACACCATCTACGCCATGGTCGATCGCGACGATGACCTGAAGCTCGGCGTGCACTCCACCGCCATCGCCTTCGGCGACATGGACCGGCGCATCGTCGGCGCCATGCAGTTGATGATCCTTGCCGGCCTGTTCCTCGCCGGCCGCAGCCTGCAGCTCACCTGGCCGTTCCATCTGGCGCTGCTCATTGGCGCATTGATGTTCGCGCGGCAGCAATGGCAGATCCGCCATGCCGAACGCAACGCCTGCTTCCGCGCCTTCCTCGAAAGCCACTGGTTCGGAGTGGTCATCCTCGCGGGGTTCATCGCCGCGCTGCCCGCGGGCTGACCTCGTAGGAAGCCGCTGACCGCAGCATGGCCGGCGCGGGCGCTGCCACCGGTGCGGGAGCGGTGCACTCTTCCAGTTCCAGCCGGAACGGAGAGAAGCCATGGCCGCGCTTGCACGCTATGTATTGATCGGTGGAGTGGTGTTGGCCGCGATCACGTTCGGCGCGATGTGCCGCAACACCGGCCGCAGCCGGAAACGCGCGGACGAACGCCTCGACAATGCGCTGGACGACACCTTTCCCGCCAGCGACCCGACTGCCACGCAGGATTTCGCGATTCCGGCCAACCGGGTGTAGACGTCGGCGGGTTACGCCCGCCGTGGTGCTCGCTCAGTCGCAGCACTCGTTCACTCGTGCTGGAGAGCCTTCCGGCGACAAGAAGGTTCATTGCCAGGCTGCGGTGACGCGGGGAACTCAGCACCTGCGTGCTCAATGACGGAGCAGTGTGAACACTCCGCTGGCGAGACCAAAGAGAATTGTCATCAACCCGCCAAGCTTCAGAACGAGGCGCGACTCGAGGTTCTGGAGCTTCAGCGAGACGCGTTCCTCAAGAGCTCCGAGTCGCGCGCCCACCAGTTCGCTCTGGTGCTGGAGATCCTGTTTCGTCGCAAGCGCGGAGGTCATGTCCTTCTCCAATGCTTCGGCAGCGCGGCGTGCCGCCGGTGCTGGAACGTTAGCCTGGACCCAGGCTTCGTAGATGGCAAGACTGGTTTCCATGCCATCAGATTAGGCGAAGGCAGGACTTCACGCACGCGGCGAATTCGCTGCAATCACGCAAAATGCAGCAGAGATGACGCTTGCGCCACAAACGTGCTGGCCGCACAATTTCTGCTAGGAAGAACGAACAAGCGGCTGCTTGGCGGGTGCCATCTAAGAGGGGTTCGTCCCCCACCTGCCAAGTGGCCATCTTCGTCGGAGCACAGGGATATCAGTCAGCTACGCCATGTTGCTCGATGGCGGTTTCGTGCGAGCGAACGGCTGAAGGCGATCTGCGAACCGCTGGTGGCGTAAAGCCCTCAAACCCTCCGCAGCGCCCGATACAACGCCAGCGTCGCAAGCAGCAGCAACGCTGCTCCGGCGTTGTGCGCCGTGGCCAGCCACAGCGGGAATCCGCGCAGCACCATGAAGATGCCGATGACCAGCTGCAACACCAGTGCGGCGAGCACCGCCCCCGCCGCCCAACGCGAGTCGTATTCCTGCCGCCGCCACAGCGTAAGCCCCGCGAGCAGCAGCAGCGCCAGCGTCGCAACGATGGCGCCAAGGCGATGCGTGAAGTGAATGGCCACGCGCGAGGGATGATCGAGCACGCCGCCTTCATAGTTGATGCCCAGCCCATGCCAGGGTTCGAACCCTCGCGCGAACTGCGCCTCCGGCCACCACGCCGCCTGGCACTTGGGAAAGTCCGGGCAGGCCACGGCGGCGTAGTTGGTGCTGGTCCAGCCGCCGAGCAGGATCTGGATCGAAAGCAGCACCAGCGCCAGCAGCGCGAACCTGCGCAACCCTTGAGTCGCGGGCAACAACAGCGCCGCCGTCGCGCCGCCTCCCGCGGCCGAAACGCTGCCGGACCAGGGGCCAGTCGAGCGGCGCCGCAACGTCAGCCACAGCCACCACAACAGCGACAGCGTGAGCAGCCCGAAGGCCAGATGCGCCGTGACGATGATGGGCTTGACCAGCCAGATCACCGTGAGCATTCCCAGCAGCCCCTGGAAGATCACCAGCGCCACCAGTACCAGCGGCAACTTCACCGGAATGCCGGGATAGCGCCGCCAGCGCCACGCAAAACCGGCCAGGACAACGATGAGCAATCCCAGTGTCGAGGCCGCATAGCGGTGAATCATCTCGCGCCACGCCTTGCCCACATGCAGCGGCGCTTCGACAGTGCCGGCGTTAGCCTTCGCTGCCGCGGCGGGCGTCATATGTCCGTAGCAACCCGGCCAGTCCGGGCAACCCAGGCCCGCATCGGTGAGCCGCACATAAGCGCCAAAAACCACCACGCCAAAGGCCAACAACATGCCGGCAAGGGCAAGGCGACGAAGCAGGGCAATGCGCATCATGGAATCAGACGCCTCAACCGATGTGTGACAACCGCAGCAGCTTCTTCAGATCCGACAGCAGGCCACGTGGCTCTTCGCGCGTGTCATAGCGCATGACCAGATTGCCCAGCGGATCGATGATGTAAAGCGAGTGCTGGCGATCCTGCGGCGGCAACACCGCCAGCAGTGCCTCGCCCGCCGCGGCGTCGTTCAGCTCGATCACCTTCAGCCCCTCGTGCTCGCGATCGAGGTAGGCCTGATCGCAGCACTCCGCGGTGGCGAACAGCACGCGCACCACACGATCCATCTCCTGGTTCAGCGACAGGCGCGTCTGCCGCGCAAACACCAGCGAACGCTGGCAGTCGGCATCGCAGCGGCCGTCACCCACATAGGCCAGCACCCACTTGCCGCGCAGATCCGCCGCCACTTCGGGCAATGGCCGCGCCGGCGTGACCAGTTCGCCATGGGCGCTCTGCGCTTCCGGCCGCCAGTCGGTGGCGTAGTAAAGCGTGAACGAGGCGATGACAGGCAGGAAGAACAGCGCCACCAGGAACAGCAATTTGCGGCGCTGGCGCGCCCTGTGATCACTCATCTTGCAACCTTGAGATTCAATGCCACATACAGCCCGAAGGCCGTTGCGGCGAACAGCCACCATTGCACCGCATAGCTGAAATGCCGGTCCGGCGACATGCCCGGCGGATGCCACTCGCGAAGATAGCCGCTGCCGGAGTCCTGATCCAGAAGCAGCACTCGCGACAGCAGCGGCTCGCCCACCGCCCGCGCCAGCTCGTCTGTATCAGGAAAGCTGGTCACGCGCGGCCAGGGTCCCCCGGACGCGGGCGCCTGGCGCCCGGAAGCAAGGCCAGCCACCGGCAGCACCGACAGCCGGCCGGTGAGGGTCACCGAACCTTCAGAAGTGAATGAAACATCGGGCAGGCGCTCGCGATAGCCGCTGAAGGGCATCCAGCCGCGGTTCACGGGCAGCAGCGCGCCGTCGCCCAGCCGCAGCAGCGAAAGCACCTCGTAACCGGGTTTTCCGTCATGCGAGATGTTGTCGAGCAGGAACTGGCGCGTGGTGTCCCACTCGCCCCGGATCTCGACATGCGTGAAACGCGGCAGCTCCCCGAGCGCCGCGGGCTCAGCCGGCTGCGCCTGCAGGTTGCCGCGCTCGAATGCCTCCCAGGAAGCCTTGCGCGCCACGCCGCGCTGCCATTGCCAGTGCCCCAGCCCGACAAAGGTTGCCACCGCCGCCACCGTGAGCAGAGTGAAGATCCAGCGGGGACGGAAACTCAGCGACACGGCCGGGGCCGGCTCCTTACAATTGCGCCATGGACATCATCAAGATCGGCGTGATCGTCGCCCTGTTCGCGATCGTTGCCAGCCTCGGCTCGGCGCTGTTCTCGCTCAGCCGCAGCCAGGGCAACTCCCGCGCCATGGTGCGCGCGCTCACATTGCGCGTGGCCCTGTCCGTCGGGCTGTTCCTGTTGCTGCTGGCAGGCTGGCGGCTGGGCTACATCCAGCCGCACGGCCTGAACTGACCGCCGTCGGTCAGATCCAGTAGACGAACACGAACAGGATCAGCCAGACCACGTCCACGAAGTGCCAGTACCAGGCCACCGCCTCGAAGCCGAAATGGCGTTCGGGCGTGAAGTGGCCCTTCAGGCAACGCAGCCAGATCACCAGCAGCATGATCGCGCCGATGGTCACGTGCAGGCCGTGGAAGCCGGTGAGCATGAAGAAGGTCGAGCCGTAGATGCCGGTGGACAGGCGCAGGCCCAGCTCGGTCCAGGCGTGGATGTATTCCTCGGCCTGGAAGCCCACGAAGATGAAGCCCAGGATGAAGGTCAGCGCGAGGAAGATGTTGAGCACCATGCGATTGCCGGCGCGCAGCGCGTGGTGGGCGATGGTGATGGTCACGCCAGAGGCCAGCAGCAGCGCCGTGTTGATCGCGGGCAGGCCGAAAGCCGGGATGGTGCCGAAGGTGCCGTCCTCATGGCCGCCCACCGCGTCGGGGCCGTTGGTCGGCCAGGCCGCGCTGTAGTCCTGCCACAGCAGCAGCTTGTTGAAGACCTTCACGCCCTCGCCGCCCAGCCACGGCACCGACAGCTGCCGCGCGTAGAACAGCGCGCCGAAGAAGGCCGCGAAGAAGAAGATCTCGGAGATGATGAACCACATCATTCCCATGCGGAACGAGCGGTCGACATCGAGGCCATAGAGCCCCTGCTCGTTCTCCTTGATGACGGTCGAGAACCAGCCGAAGAACAGCACCGCAAGCATGGTCGCGCCCGGGATGAACGCCCAGCCGCCGACCCAGTGGTTCAGGTAGCTGCACACACCCAGCATCAGCACGAACAGCGTCACCGCGCCGAAGATCGGCCACGGGCTGCTGTGCGGAACGTAATACTTGCCGGCGTCGTGGGTTGCGGAATGCGTGCTCATAGGCTCACTTCAGAAGGTAGTCGTTGGACAGGGCCGCCACCGGCGCCTGCGTATCATAGAAAGTGTAGGCCAGCGTCACCCGGTCCACATACTTCGGCAATGCCGGATCGATGAAGAACCGCACCGGCATCTGCCTGGTCTCGCCCGCGGCGAAGTGCTGCGGCGTGAAGCAGAAGCACTCGGTCTTGCGGAAGAAGGAGGCGGCCTTCGACGGCGCGACATCCGGAACGGCCTGGCCGTAGGTATCGCGCTGCGAGAGGTTCTCGGCGATGAAGGTCGCCTCGTAGAGCCGGCCCGGCTGCACCTGCATGGAGTGCACGGTGGGCCGGAACTGCCACTGCCCCACCGTGGGCAGCTCGGCGAGGAATTCCACCGTCACCACGCGATCGGCATCGACCACGCCCGGCGCATCGCTGGCCTGCGACAGCATGCGCTTGTCCCCGTAGCCGGTGACCGCACAGATCACATCGTAGAGCGGCACCAGCGCGAAGCCGAAGCCGAATGCGGCCAGCGCCACCAAGCCCAGCCTCAGGGCCAGGCTGCGGTGCGCGGACTTTGGCGCCGGCGTGCTCATGCGCCCCGGTTGATGAAGGCCACGATGAAAACGACGTAGACGACGAACGCGAACAGCGCCAGGCGCAATGCAAGCTTGCGCGTGCGGTGGCGGCGGTCTGCGTCGTCGGTCATCACGTCCTCGACTCAATGCATCGCGTTGCGTTCGATCGCCGCCACCGACGGCGGCGAGTCCCAGGTGTGGTGCGGAGCCGGCGAGGGAACTTCCCACTCCAGGCCGCGCGCGCCTTCCCAGGCCTTCTGCGGCGCCTTCTCACCGCCGCGCACCGTGCGCCAGACGATGTAGAAGAACAGCAGCTGCGAGGCGCCGAAGCCGAACCCGCCGATGGACGAGATCATGTTCCAGTCAGCGAACTGCGTGGCGTAGTCGGGAATGCGGCGCGGCATGCCGGCGAGGCCCACGAAATGCTGCGGGAAGAACAGCACGTTGACGAAGATGGCCGACAGCCAGAAATGCACCTTCGCCAGGCGCTCGTTGTACATGTGACCCGACCATTTCGGCAGCCAGTAGTACGTGCCGCCCATGAGGGCGAACACGGCACCGGGCACCAGCACGTAGTGGAAGTGCGCCACCACGAAGTAGGTGTCGTGGTACTGGAAGTCCGCCGGCACGATGGCAAGCATCAGGCCGGAGAAGCCGCCGATGGTGAACAGGAACAGGAAGGCCAGGGCGAACAGCATCGGGGTCTCGAAGGTGATCGAGCCCTTCCACAGGGTGGTCGCCCAGTTGAACACCTTCACGCCCGTGGGCACGGCGATCAGCATGGTGGTGAGCATGAAGAACATCTGGCCCGCCAGCGGCATGCCCACCGTGAACATGTGGTGCGCCCACACGATGAACGACAGGAAGCCGATCGAGGCCGTCGCGTACACCATCGACTCGTAGCCGAACAGCGGCTTGCGCGAGAAGGCCGGGATGATCTCCGAGACCACGCCGAAGGCCGGCAGGATCATGATGTAGACCTCGGGGTGCCCGAAGAACCAGAACAGGTGCTGGAACAGCACCGGGTCGCCGCCGCCGGCGGCGCTGAAGAAGCTGGTGCCGAAGAAGTGGTCGGTCAGCAGCATCGTCACCGCCCCGGCGAGTACCGGCATCACCGCGATCAGCAGGTAGGCGGTGATCAGCCAGGTCCACGCGAAGATCGGCATGCGCAGCAGCGTGAGGCCCGGCGCGCGCATGTTCATGATCGTGACGATCACGTTGATCGCGCCCATGATCGAGGAGGCACCCAGCAGGTGGATCGCGAAGATCGCCAGCGGCAGTGACTCACCGCCCTGCAGCACCAGCGGCGGATACAGCGTCCAGCCGCCCGCCGGCGCGCCACCCGGCAGGAACAGCGTCAGGATCAGCAATGAGAACGCGAACGGCAGGATCCAGAAGCTGAAGTTGTTCATGCGCGGCAGCGCCATGTCGGGCGCGCCGAGCTGCATCGGGATCATCCAGTTCGCCAGGCCGACGAAAGCCGGCATCACCGCGCCGAACACCATGACCAAGGCGTGCACGGTCGTCATCGAGTTGAAGAAGGCCGGGTCGAGGAACTGCAGGCCGGGCTGGAACAGCTCGGCGCGGATCAGCATCGCCATCGCGCCACCGACGAAGAACATGATGCCGCTGAACACCAGGTACAGCGTGCCGATGTCCTTGTGGTTGGTCGTGGTGAGCCAGCGCCAGATGCCCCGCGGGGCGTGGTCCTGATGCGCGTGCGTGCCGGCGTATGCGGTGTTGGCCATGGTCGTTCCGTGATGCGTGAATTCGTGGGTGAGCGGTGCGGCGCGTGGGCGCTCAACCGGCCGGCCGGCGCCGCGCGTCGAGCGCTGCGGTGGCAGCGGCCTGCTGTGACTTCAGCCAGGCATCGAAGTCCTCCCGGCTGCGCACGTCGAGCACGACCGGCATGAAGCCATGGTCGCGCCCACACAGCTCGGCACACTGGCCGCGGTACACGCCGGTCTTGTCGGCGTCGATCTTGAACCAGGCTTCGTTGATGTAGCCGGGGATGGCGTCCTTCTTGATCGCCAGCGCCGGGACCCACCACGAGTGGATCACGACCTGTGCGCCGCTGAGCAGGCGCCCCTAGGTGCCCGCTGGCACCACCATCGGGATGACGCCCGACAGCAGGTAGTTCTCCACCTGGTTCGGATCGCGCCCGGAGTCGAGCGCGCGCGTCTCGTCGCTGGCGCGATCCAGCGTTGAAAAGAAGCCGACGCCCTGATCGACGTACTCGTACTGCCACTTCCACTGGTAGCCGGTGACGCGGATCGTGAGTTCCGTGCCGGTGGCATCTTCCATCTGGATCAACACCTTCGCGGCCGGCACCGCCATCGACACCAGGATCAGCACCGGGATCACGGTCCAGATCACCTCGGCCTTGGTGTTGTGCACCAGCGTGGTGTCCGGCACGGCGCCGGCGGACTTGCGGAAGCGCACCAGTGAAATGAGCATCCAGCCGAATACGAACACGCCGATTGCCACGCACCACCAGAACATCAACATGTGGATATCGTAGGCCTGGCGGGACATCTCGCTGATGCCCGGCGTCATGTTGAGCGCCCAGGCGGCGTGCGCCGCCGGCGTGGCCAGCAGGCCGGCGAGCACAGCGCCGATGGCCGAAAAGTGTCGATGCTTCATCATTGAACGAACCCTAGCTGTTGACCGCCTCGTGGTATCGGCGGCGATTCATTGATGCGTCCGACCAGTCGCTGCAGGCGCCCGGCCACTCCCCGGCGTTCTTCTTCCGACGACCGATAGGGCGATCAAGGTCTCGGCCGCGGTCATCCGATAATGATACTTGGTCTAAAAAACCGCCTGCAACCGAGTGCACCCGGCGCATCGTCTCAGAGGCGATGCGCGAGCGCGAGCAGCTCGGCACCGGGCAGCGGTACCTCTTGCGGTGCGTACTCCAGCAGCGCCA
>CAUJIK010000005.1 GCA_963205255.1 Pseudomonadota bacterium | reverse complement strand
GCTCACGGCGGCGATGACGCCCGACATGAGGAAGGCCGAGCCGAACACGCGCAGGTAGTGGTTATTCACCTGGTCATTGAAGCCCGCGTACCCGGCGCTATCCGCGCCCGGCATCGTGCCAATGTCCATCGCCTTGCCATCGGGGAACACGATGCGCTGCCAAGCCACAAGCACGCGCGACTGACCGTAGGCAACATCGCTCGAATACGACCCGACCAGGCGCGAGCCTTGCGGAATCAGCAGATGCTTGCCGGTCGGCGTGTCGTACACGTTCTGCGCGACCTGGGCCATGATCTGGCCCGGCAAGTCGGAGTTGATGCCAGAAATGAGCGTGGCCGGCACCACGAAGCCGGCGCGCAGCTCGAAGGGCGAGCGCGGCGCTTCGGGCTGGGAGTCCAGCCGCCAACGGTCGCCCTGGCCGCTTCCCGCGAACTGCGCGTAGTTCTTGCCCTGGCCGCCACCGGCGGTTTGCAAGAGCTGCGGCGCACCACCACCCACGCCGCCGCCGGCCTGCTGGCCGCCGACGCCCGAGGCGCGAAGCTGCGCGAGCCGGGCCTGATAGGCGGCGGTCGGATCGCCCGATGCTTGCGCACCGATTTGCTGCCGCACAGCCGCCAGGCGGGACAGCATTTCGTCGCGCGTCTGCGGCGTGCCCGGCTGCGCGCCCGATGACCCGCTGCTGCGCGGCGCATCGACACGAACGCCCGTCTTGGCCTTGACCGCTTCCTGGAACATTTGCAGCTTCGCCATGCGGATGCGGTCGGCTTCATCGTCATGCACCGGCTGGCCCAGGTTGCCGCTGGGCGGTGGCGGCGGCGCGTCCAGGTCGGGGCGCGCGACAAGCACCGGCGCAGCCTCTGGCCCGGTCGCCAGCTCCGGCGGCTTGAGCGGCGAGGCCGCTTCTACCGTGCCGCCATCCCTGTCGCCGACGATCTCCTTGGCGAACATCGACGTGTTACCCGCCTTCTCGGCCGCGCCTTGCGCCGGTGCGTTCTGCTTCGCAGCGCGATCCGCCGCGACCAGCATCATCACCAGCAGGAAGGCACCCAGCGCGGCCGCAAGGATGTACATCGGCATGTTGTTGACACGCCGCACGCCGGACTTCTTCGACACCGCGCCCGGCGAGGCGTCCGGTGCCATTTGATCGGCTTGGTCACTCATAGGTCACTCCTTGCGCACCCAATACCCAGCCGGCGCAAAGCTGCCGTCTTGCACCAGGTACGGGCGGGTGATGGATTGATGGCCGACCAACAGAGTCAGGCGGTACAGGTTCGAGTCGCCGGCCTGGTCGAGCACGTACCGCAGCGGCAGAGCCGCCGGCGATGCCGGCTCACTGGCCGCCGTGGCCTGCGCCTTCGCGCTGGCCGGGTTGAACTCCAGGAGGGCATAGCCGCGCTCGCGCAACGTCAGCACCAGGGCCTGGCCGAAGGCATCAGGCGTGGCCTGTTGCAGCTCCAGGCGCGTCTTGGCCGGCGGGTACAGCACAGCGAGCTGCTGCACCGCTTCGCGGGCGAGCTGCTGCTGATCGACCGTTGCGGTCGGCGGGACGAAGTTGCCGTATTGGCCGGTGGTCGCGCAGCCGCCCAGGGCGAGGACGAACAGCGCAGCAAAGATGATCTTGCGCATGGTCACTTCCTCCGGGAGATAGTCACGCGGTCTTGGCTTCCACCAACACCGGCAATCAGGATCGCGCGGTCAAACACCGTGTCCACGATGTAGCGATTGCCCTGCACGCGATAGTTCACCATCACGGTTTCCTCGTCGCGGAAGATGCCGCCCTCGCGGCGCACGACCAGGAGCGTCGGCGCTTCGGTTTGCTCCATCGTTCCGGGCATTTCGATGATGGTCTTGCGGCCATCGTTGAACACACGCACCGGCTTCCAGCTCGCCGAGCCGGACAGGTCATAGTCGAACTTGAGATCGCCCAGGTACTCGCCGGTTTGCGGGATGGTGCGGTCGGTGCGTTCTTGCGTTTCGCGGCGCTGGATCGCGTCCCACTTCGCAAGCGCGTCCTCGGGGTAGGTGAACGAGACTTGCGGCATGTACTCGGTGCGATGCGAGCGCAGGCGCAGGTGATAGGCGCGGCGGTTCGTCGTCACGATGAGGCTGGTTTCCAGGCCAACATCCATCGGCTTGATGATGAGGTGCTGCACTTCGTTGGGGCCGCTGCCGGTGATGGCCGGCTCGACCGTCCACCGGGCCGTGTCGCCCAGGTTGATCGAGTTGACTTGCTCGCCTGGCTGCAAGGCCACGTCGCACACCTGGAGCACCGCGCACACGATGCTGGGCTGCTGCGCGCCGAACAGGAACTTGATCGCGCCATTGGAGCCGGCGACGGGCTTCATGCCGGTGGCAGCGCCCGCGTTCCATCGCTTCGCAATGTCGATGGCCGCGCGCTCTTGAGGCGTCAGCGTCGGGTTCTTGCCGGTGAAATACTTGTCGGCCAGGTCGTCGGCGGCCAGGGCCAGGGTGGGCGACAGCAGCGCAGCGCCCAAGGCGACAACGGAAAAGATTTTCTTCATGGTGAATGTCCTTGGGTTCATTGAACGCGCGACCAGGAGTAGTCCCGCACGTACACGCTTAGGGGGTTGTTCCGAAGTTGCTCATCCGTGGTTTGCGGCGTGACTTCGGCGACGTACACAGTGACCAGCGCACGCCAGATCGCGGGCTTGCCCTTCGGTGTGCCTTGACGGTCGCGGGCGGTTTCTTCCCACTCGACTTGCCAGGTGTCCGGCGTCTGCGGGATGGCCGTCTTGATCTCGACGTTCACCATTTCCTTTTCAGCGCGACGGAACGGGCTGGCATCCGGGGTGCCGTTCAACCACTCATTCATCTTTGGCGTGGCCGGATCGTTGGGCGACAGCTTGGCGTACACGCGGAACACAGAGCGGCGCTGCAAGGCCACGTCCGGCGTGACCGTGCGGGCGTCGGTGATGAACTCGGCGACCGTCGCATGGATGACGCGGGCATCGGCCTTCGAGGCCGCTTGCACCGGGCCGGCGGCCACTGTCTGGCCGAGCTTGTCCACTTCCACCACGTAGGGGATGAACTTCGACTGGCTGCCGATGTGGATCACGCCGCCGACGCCGGCGAGCGCGATCAACAGCGACAAGATGCCGATCACTTGCCAGGTCTGACGAGACGACACGACGCCGCCCACGTGATCGTTCCAGGTGCGACGAGCGGCCAGATAGGGGTTCTCGGCCTCGCCCTGGCGTCGGCCACCTTGCAGCGGTTCATCGGTTTGCCGAGGGTCGCGCTTGTCGCGTCCTGCGGCCGTGGCGGGCTTCTTGAAGATCAAGCCCTTGAGGGTGTCGGCAAAGCTCATGCGGCCTCCAGGTAGTCATTGAGATTCAGATTGCGGCCGGCCAGCCAGTGATCGACCCACTCATGGCCGAACTTCGCTTGCAGGCTCTTGATGGCGGCGACCGATTCCTTGTCGGACGCGCCGACGAAGGCCAGGGCCAGCGGCCCCAGGGCGAGGTCATAGAGGCGGCGGCCGTTCTCGGAGACGTAGTAGTACTGCCGCTTCGGAACCGCCGTGGCGAGGATTTCGATTTGCCGCTTGTTGAGGCCCATGCGGCGATAGAGCGCCGCCGTGTCCTCGTCGCGGGCATAGACGTTCGGCAGGAAAATCTTGGTCGCGGTCGATTCCACGATCACATCCAAGATGCCCGAGTTGGCCGCGTCGGAAAGGCTTTGCGTAGCCATGAGCACCAGGCAGTTCGCCTTGCGCAAGACCTTGAGCCATTCCCGAATCTTGGCGCGGAACGCCGGGTGGCCCAGCATCAACCAGGCTTCGTCCAGGATGATGACGGCCGGCTGGCCTTTAAGGCCGCGCTCGATGCGGCGGAACAGATACAGCAGCACCGGCAGCGCGAACTTCTCGCCGAGGTTCATCAGCTCTTCGATCTCGAACACCGTGAAGTCGGAGAGCGACAGGCCATCCTCTTCGGCATCGAGCAGGTGGCCCATCGAGCCATCCACCGTGTATTGCTTGATGGCCTCGCGGATCGCTTCGTCCTGGATCGTCACCGAGAACTCGGAGAGCGTGCGCGCGCCGCTGGCGTGCATGCTCATGATCGCGTGGCCGATCTCGTTGCGCTGCCCTGGCGTGGTGTCCACGCCGTTGAGCGCAAGGATCGTGTCGATCCACTCCATCGCCCAAGCCCGATCCGCCTTCGTTTCGAGGAACTGGAGCGGGCAGAAGGCCAGGCGGTCATCATCGGCGGCCACCGTGAAGTGCAGGCCAGTCTTGCCCTTCGAGCCGGCATTGATTGCGGCCGCGAGCGGGTACATCGACATGCCCTTGTCGAAGGCGTAGATCGACATGCCGGCATAGCGCCGGAGCTGCGCGGCGATGATGCCCAGGTGCGTCGATTTGCCCGCGCCGGTCGGGCCGAACATGAAGGTGTGGCCCAGGTCGCGCACGTGCAGGTTCAGCCGGAAGGGCGTAGCGCCGACCGTGACGCAGTGCATGAGCGCCGGGGCCAGCGGCGGGTACATCGGGCACGGCGCGGTGGCGCTGCCCGTCCAGATGGAGCTTGTCGGCAGAAGGTCGGCCAGGTTCATCGTGTTGATGAGCGGCCGGCGCACGTTCTCGACGCCGTGGCCGGGCAAGCTGCCCAGGTAGGCGTCCATCGTGTTGATCGTCTCGATGCGCGCCGCGAAGGCCAGCCGGTTGATGGCCTTCTCGACCGACAGCGCGGCGGCCGCCAGGCGCTCCCGATCCTCATCCATCAACACGACCACGGACGTGAAGTAGCCGGCGGCCACCAGGCCGCTATTGACCTCGGCGATGGCCGCCTCGGCATCGGCCACCATCGTTGCCGCGTCCTGGTTGACGCTGCCGGTGTTCGTGTTGAAAACCTGGTCGAAGAAGCCGCGAATCTTCTGCTTCCACTTCTTGCGGAACTTGTCCAGGTGCTTCAAGGACTCGTGCTGATCCATGAAGATGAAGCGGCTCGACCAGCGGTATTCACTCGGCAGCTCGGCCAGGGCCGACAGCAGGCCAGGCGTTGACTCCAAGGGGAAGCCTTCGAGGGACACCACCTGGATGAACTTGCGGCCGATCTTCGGAACGACGCCGCCCCACAGCTCTTGCCCGCCGATCACGGCGTCCAAGTACATCGGGTTGCTGGGGAGCTGCACCGGGTGATAGTTGCCGGTCACGCAGAACTGCAACCAGCTCAGGAAGTCGTCATGCGTGACTTCCCTGCCCTCTTCCGTGGCGATCTTGTGGCCCTTCAAGCGCGTGAGCTTGACGGCCGAGGACATGCGCGATTCCAGGCTGCGGATTTCGCGCTTGAACTGCTCGATGAGGCCCACGGTGCGGGCCGTGTGGTCGGGCGTCACCGCGTCATCGTCAAACATCAGCTCAACGAACTTGCGCTGGGCCAGCACTGGCGGAAACCAGGTCACGGCGAATACGAAGTGCCCTTCGTACATCGTGCCCAAGCCCTCGAAGAGCCGCCGGCGCTCTTCATCAATGGCGGCCGACACCGGATCGGTGAAGGTGGAGACGCCGCGCTCGGAGTAGTTGGGTGCCGGCCGGCGCACGGCATCGACATGAACCATCCAGCCGCTGCCCAGGCCCGCCAGGGCCTGGTTGATGCGGAAGGACACCATTTCCCGCTGCTCTTCGGTGCTGCTGGCGTTGTCATCCCCTTGGTACAGCCAGGCGGCCATAAAGGAGCCGTTCTTGCCCACGATCACGCCGTCATCGACCACGGCGGCATAGTTGAGCAAGTCGGCCAGGCCCGCGTCCTTCGACCGATGCTTCTTGAGCTTCAGCTCGGCATCGACCTGACGGATACGGGCAAAGAGGATGAGCAACAGAACCGCACCGAGTACAGCAATGCCAATTGCGATTGCTTCGATCATTTGTATTGCTTCCCTTGACTCGGCGTGTTTTCACGGAAGGGCGTGCTGCGAGCCGGGTAGTACGGCTTGTACCGGCGGTGCCGCAGGTACACGTGTCGCAGCTTCGGGTCGGACTTCGCCATGAGGCGCAGCACGAATAACGCGCCGAACCACAAGGCGATGCCGAACACCGTTGCCCTCAGTTCTTGGGCGCTGAAAATCAGCGCCCCGGCCAGCAGGCCCGAGAACATCACCAGCTCGCGGTCGCCACCCATGAACAGGTTTTCTCGGTTGCCGGCCCTACGGATGGGGATCGCGCGCAGTGCCATGACTTACCCCGCGATGTGGCCGCGTTCGGCCCAGCGTGCGATGGCTTCACCAGGGAAGCCGGCCATGTCCAGCGCCGCGACCTTGGCCTGGTGCAGCACGCCATCGGTCAGGGCGGCGATTTCCGCGCCACGGCCGAAGAAGGTGCTCATCATGTTCTGCGCGCCGACCAGCAGGGCCATGACCAGGACGATGAAGATCAACGTGCGGAAGAAGCCGTTGAGTTCGCCGCCGAAGATCAAGATGCCGCCGGCGACGACGATGCCGATGATCGACAGCGCGAAGGCCACCGGGCCGGTGACGCTGTTGCGCAGGTTGGTCAACCAGCCTTCATACGGCAGGGAACCGCCGGTGCCTTCGGAGGCGAAAGCGTGCTGGGGGGCCAGCAGGAAGAACGCCAAGAGGGCGAACATGCCCAGGTAGAACACGGCGCGGCTGTCGAAGCGGAACGCGGGAAGGGTCGATTGCATGGGTCTAAGCTCCTTACGGGGTTACAGGGTTTTGGTTGCGTACTGGCCGTTGGCGTAGCCGGAAACCTCAAGGATTTCCTGGATGCGCCGCGAGCCGTCAGCGGTGCGGGCGATATGAACGACCACGTGAACCGCCTCGCCTATCAGCGGTTCAATGGGTTTGGGTGAATCGGGGTGCATGCTGATGAGCATGGCGAGCCGATCAAGGCCCGCTTTGGCGTTGTTTGCGTGCAGGGTTGCGGCTCCTCCTTCGTGCCCGGTGTTCCAGGCCATCAACAGATCAAGTGCTTCGGGGCCGCGCACTTCGCCGACCAGGATGCGGTCGGGCCGCATGCGCAGCGTGGTCTTGAGCAGCGCCGTCATGGTCACGTCGATGCTGGTGTGGTACTGGACGTAGTTCTCGGCGGCGCACTGGATTTCGCCGGTGTCCTCGATGATGAAAACCCGTTCGGTCGGGTCTTGAAGCACCATCTCGTTGATGATCGCGTTCACCAGCGTGGTCTTGCCCGAGCCGGTGCCGCCGATCACCAGGATGTTCCGGTGGGCACGCACGGCGGCAATCAAGGAATCGCGCTGCTGCGCGGTCATGATTCCGCGCTCGACGTACTGCGCCAGGGTGAAGATGGCGACCGCCTTCTTGCGGATCGCAAAGGTCGGTGCGGGCACGACCGGGGGGAGCTGGCCGGCAAAGCGGCTACCGTCTAGCGGGAACTCGCCTTCCAGGATCGGCCGCTGCCGCGTGACTTCCTTGCCGTGGTAGCCGGCAATGGTTTCGATCATGGCTTGGGCCTGCGCGAAGCGAAGGGTGCCGATGCACTTCATCGGCTCGCCCAGCTTCTCCTGCCAGACCTTGCCGTCCGCGTTGAGCATGATTTCAACGGTCTTGGGATCGTTCAGAGCTGCCAACAGCTCCGGCCCCATGTCGCGTTCGAGCTTCTTCTTCGCCCGTTCCTTGATCGTGTTGTGTTCCAGCTTCTGTTCGGTCATTCCGTGTATCCCATGTATGTGATTTGCGTGCTGCCCTGACCGCACGCATTCTACACAGGGTCATACGATATACCGAAGTCTTTTGACGAGCAAGCAAACGGAATGACGGATTGAGTGTTTTCAATCGTGTCCCGAGCTGATCGCAATAGAAACAACGCGGCGCATGCTCCGTGCGCCTCGCACCGAACCTATGGCTTGCGTTGTGGGTGTTCCGGGGGTTGAGCCACCCCGGCGGGCTTTAGCGGCTAAAAAGTGCTGGCTTCTGCTGGCTCAGTTCCTTGCCGCGTCCCTTCCCTGCTTTCTTTCTTGGCGTCCTACCCCCGGAGCTTCTTGCGGGCGGCCTCGCCCCACTTCTTGACGATGAATGCCTGATGCGACGGTAGCACCGCCGCCACTCGCTCGAAACCGGCAGGAAGGCTCTGCGGAGCCTTGCCGCCGGCCAGGGCATCGAGCGTGTCCTTGTCCAAGTCGGTTGATTCAAGCAGAAGGGGCAACGGCGCATCAAGGGCCTTGGCAATGTCCTGCATGACCTTGAGGGACGGATTGGCCTTGCCCGTAGTGAGATCGGACAGGAAGGAGATCGAAACCCCCGACCTGTCCGATAGCTCCTTTTTCGTCATGTGGCGCTCATCAAGCAGCCGCAGCACGTTCGTGAAGAAGATGTAGTTATACAAAGGCGTCGCCTTGCGCATGGGCGGCTCGAAATTTTAGCCGCTAAAGTTCTTGACCTCGGAATTAGGTTTAGCTAAACTCTAGGCTTCATCACAGCCTGGAGAGCTACGCATGAGCCATAACCAATTCCAGTTTATCGGCAATCTTACCCGTGATACCGATGTTCGCCATAGCGAAAACAGCGCCCGCGCCGTATTCGACCTGGCAGTGAACCGCGTATGGCGCGACCGCGCTGGCGAGAAGAAGGAGCAAACCGACTTCTTCCGCATCAAGTCGTTTGCCGGCCTGGCAGAGAACGCGGGCAAGTACCTTGGCAAAGGCTCCAAGGTGTTCGTCCAGGGCCGCATCGAGCCGACGAAGTTCGAGAAGGACGGCCAGACCGAGTACGGCTTTGACTTCATCGCCGACGTGATCGAGTACCTGGATACCAAGGAACCCGGCGGCAAATGAGAAACGCGCCCGGCCACAGGCCGGGCGTTATGCTAGGAGGACGAAGATATGCCGGACAGTTTCGACGAGCAGGGCTACCGCCGCAAGCTCATCGACGGCGGGTTGAGTGAGGCCGACGCGACGGCGCTTGCCCGCCGCTACGCGGCCGAGCGCAACGCGCAGGCCGGCACCGCCGGCGGGGCTTTCCGCCCCGCCGGTTCCCTCTTCGAGCTGCCGGACGGGCCGGCAGCGCCGGAGCCACCGCCACCGCCGCCCAGCGCGGCCGTGGCGCGCTCCGAGCGGATGGCGGCCGAGTCGGCCGAGCTGGCGCGGACTATGGGCCTTCCGCCCGAGCCGCGAACCGTGGTCAACACCTTGGCCGAGAAAGTCAGCGGCGTGACCGCCGAACGGAGAACGCAACAGATGGCGACCAAGAAAACGACCGAGAAGCCGGCCAGTGCCACCGGCGAGCTGGCCGAGCAGGTCAGCCAGGCCAAGCAGGCCGCCTTGCTCAAGCACACGAAGCAGCAGATCAAGGACATGCAGCTTTCCTTGTTCGACCTCGCGCCGTGGCCCGACCACATGCGCGCGATGCCCAACGACTTCGGCCGGTCGGCGATCTTCACGACCAGGAACAAGAAGGTGCCCCGCGCCGCCTTGCAGCGCGAGGCGATCTACCACATCAGCAAGGACGTGGAGATCACCTTTACCGGCATCGAACTACGCGCCGACAGCGACGAGCTGGTGTTTGCCCAGGTGCTCGAATACGCGAAGCGCACGCCGCTGGGCGAGCCGGTCACGTTCACGTTCTACGAGATTTGCCAGGACTTGGGCTGGTCGATCAATGGCCGCTACTACAAGCAGGCCGAGGACTGCCTTTCGCGGCTGCAAGCGTCCGCGATGCAGTTCTCTTCCCAGCGGCTGGGCCGACTGGAATCCGTGTCGCTGATCCGGCGCTTCCGCATCCTGGATCGCGGCAAGCGCACGTCGCGCTGCCAGGTCGAGATCGACACCGAAATGGTGGTGCTGTTCGCCGGCGACCACTACACGAAATTCGTGTGGGAGAAGTACCGCAAGCTGTCGCCCACCGCGCGGCGGATGTTCGACTACTTTGCCACGCACAAGGAGCCGTACCCGCTCAAGCTGGAGACGTTCCGGCTCATGTGCGGTTCGGATTCCACCCGCGTGAAGAAGTGGCGCGAGCAGGTCAGCGAGGCATGCGACGAGCTGCGCGAAAACGGCTTGGTGGACAGCGCCTGGATCAATGACGACCTGGTGCATTGCAAGCGATGACCGCCGCCCTGCCCCTGGAGAGCCGCCCGAGATCGAGGCGGCTTTTTTTCTCGAGCATCGCCGCTTCTGACGAGGGAGTACCGGCCACCTGGTCGCGCGCACGTCGAGCTGCAGCATCGTCATTTCCGGCGAGGCTGGCCACGTCCAGGCCACGGTCGACCATCGCCACCTTTGACGATGAACCGAGGGCCCCATCGCCAGTTCCGACGATGACGGCCGACGCCGGCGCTGGATCTCGCATCGCCGCTTCTGACGATGAGATCCACCCTTTGACACTTGAGGGGCCGA
>CAUJIK010000004.1 GCA_963205255.1 Pseudomonadota bacterium | reverse complement strand
TCTGCTGTGCGTTCCATGCGTAGCTGTAGCCTGCCCAGGTTCCCGAATGCCGCATGAACAGCCGTGTCTCGATGAGACGTGAGCCGATGCTGAAGTTCTTCATCAGCACGGTGCCGTTGGGGAAATCCCAGTCACCGCTTGCCAGCACGGTGATGCGCTCGCCGTCGGGCAGTCCGATCCAGCGACTCTTGCTCGCGCCATCGGACCAGAATGGCGCATTGATGTCGTAGGGAATCAGCCCGGCCGCTGCCTGGCGGGGATCGGCCGTGCTGACACAGCCGGTAGCGCTCAACGAGGCAGGCACTGTGCCGCCGCCGGAAGGCGGCTGGAAGACGATGCGCTGAAGGGAGTCGAAGGCCAGAACATAAAGCTCGCCGTCATTGCCCTCGGCGAACGAGGGAATGTTCATGCCGGCATTGAGCAAGGTCGTCGGCTGGCGCGGCTGCGTGGCGTTCTCCGGGATCCAGGCGCGGATGGCGCCGGAGCCGTAGTCCGCGAAAATGTAGCGGCCGCGCAGCGGCGTCGACTGCGATCCCCGATATACATATCCGCCCGTGACGGCGATATCGCTGCCGGCATTGGCGTATTCGACCACCGGGTCGATCACCGCGGCATTGGCGCACAGCGGCGTGCCGGCCGTGTTGTAGTCATGGGCCCCTTCGCGGCAGCGCCAGCCATAGTTGCCGCCCAGGCTCACCTGGTTCACTTCCTCCCATTCGCCCTGGCCGACATCGCCCAACCACAGCTCGCCGGTGTCACGATCGAAACTCCAGCGCCAGGGGTTGCGCAGGCCCCAGGCATAGATTTCCGGGCACTCGCCGCTGGAACGCGCGGCCGCGGGACACATGGCCTGGGAAGCGAAGGGGTTGGAGGCGGGAATGCCGTAGGGCGCGCCGCTGTTCACGTCGATGCGCAGCATCTTGCCCAGCAGCGTGGTGAGCCGCTGCCCATTGCCGTTGGAGCCCCAGGTGTCGCCGCCGCCGCCACCATCGCCGAGGCCAATGTACAGATAGCCGTCGGGCCCGAAGGCAATGTGGCCGCCATTGTGATTGTCGGCCGGCTGGTTGACGGTGAGAAGGACGGCTTCGGTCGGGCCGAGCGCCGTCGCGGTGCTGTTCGCGAACGAGGAGATTCTCGATACCAGCTGACCGCCCACGCGCGTGGTGTAGGACACGAACACGCGATTGTCGCTGCCGAAGTTCGGGTGGAAGGTCATGCCCAGCAGGCCTTTCTCGCCGCCGGATTCCACCGCGATGCTGCCGTAGAGCGAGGAGCTTGCGGGATTGGCGCCCACGAAACGGCGGATGGTTCCGCCCTGTTCCACCACATACCAGGCGCTGTTGTCGTTGGGCGCCTGCAGCATGGCAATCGCCGAACTGAACGACAGATTGGTGAAACGCTGCAGCGAGATCGACCCGTTCGCCGGCTTCTCCCAGGCCAGGCAACTCGTATTCGAGGGTCTGCTGTCGAGTCCGGGAGTCGTCGGAGTAGTGCCTGGCTGGGTGGTCGCAGCCACCGTTGCTGACGCCGCGGACTCATTGCCGGCACCGTCGAAGGCGCGCACGACGTAGCTGTATTGAGTGGCGGGGATGAGGCCCGTATCCGAATAGCTGACGGTCGGCGCCGCGACCGTGGCAAGCGCCGTGGTCGAGGCATTGCGATAGATGCGATAGCCGGCGAGATTCGAGCCTCCGGCGTCGGTGGATGCCGACCAGCTCAGATCGATGCGCGTGCTGCCTGCCGCCGTGGCGGCAACATTTCCCGGCGCGGTGGGCGCGGCCGTGTCGGGAGAATCCGGTCCGCCGCCGCTGCCGCCACCACAGGCCTGCAGCAAAGCCATGAGAATGGCCACGCCCGAAACCGCGACACGGCGCTGACACTGCATGACGACTCCCCGGCAGCCGCTACTGGAGGCGATTGTACTTCTTCAACGCCGCCCTCAGACGGTCGTGCGGCAGGATGGCGGTCACGCCCGTGCGCACCGGGCCTGTACCCACCCGCAGCGGACCTGTGCCCCTGATCAGCGTGGCATAGCCCACTTCGACACCGGACACATCGGTGATGGCGTTGAGCGGCCCGGGCGTGCCGTCGAAGGGCACCCCCAGATCACGGCCCCGTGGCTTGCCAGGCGCCGCGGCCATAGCCGGAAGCGCGAGGCTCACAGCCGCCACGGCGACCATCATCATGAGCAGCCTCGACATGCGCGCCACGCCCCGCGACGGGCTCCTCACACCGGCTCGCCTCCCTGCTCGTAGAAGGTCATCGATGCCTTGCGGATGAAGGCGCCGGCCTTGTTGTTCTGCACCGCACCGGCGGCGGTGATCCCGAGGAATTTTCCGGTCGAGCGCAGATCGCGCATGTTGAAGAAGAACACCGAGGCCACTGGAATCTTGAATTCGCGGAAGGTGAACACGTACAGCTGGTCATCGAATTTGTAGTAGTCCGCCAGATCCACATCGCCGTGCCCGCGCTGCTCGCCCACCAGACATTGCCAGCAGTAGCGCTCGCTGCTCAGATAGGTGTGCTCGTATAGATGGCGCGGGCTGTAGCGCTGGAAGGTGCGCAGGCCGATCAGCTCGCGCGTGGGCCCGGGCTGCATGCCCGAAGCGGCGCCGCCGCCGAGCACGCCGACATCGAAATACTGGCTCACCTGCGGCACACCCAGCACCTGCCTGTCCGTCACGACGCAGAGTATGGACAGCACCCGCAGCGTGGCGGTGTTGATGATCAGCGTGCGCGCCTCACGCGGCCTCGCGCCATAAGTGATGTCGATGAAGTAGGTGTCCGGGGCGACTTCGATGGCCTCATAGACATCGTCGCCGCGCGCCTCCCCCTGCTGCCAGTGCAGCTGGCCGCCGGCGCGCAGATCCAGCTGCAGCCGGTAGTCCGGGAAGTTCAGCTGCAGGGTCCGCCCGACCAGCGCATCGGTGGGCGGCAGGCGGTTGGTGTCGATGCCTGCCGCGAAATCCTCGTAGTTCTTCCATCCAGCCGGCGTCGACATGCGCGAATGCTCCCGTGAAATGCTAGTCGGCAAATGCCAGTGTGGGCAGATCCACGGCGCCCGAGCCGCCGTCGACCACCACCACCGATCCACTCATCATCGAGGCCTCGGACGAGGCCAGGAAGCAGGCGACATTGGCCACCTCCTCCGCTTCGGCGGCCCGCCGCAGCGGCACATGCTTCGTGACCAGCGCATAGGCCTCCTCGATGCTGCCCAGCTTGTGCATGTCACGGACGACTTCCATCTGCTCATCGGCCATCGCGGTGCGGACCCATCCGGGACACAGCGCATTGATGCGCACGCCGCGCGGGCCGTAGTCGCGCGCGATGGAACGCGTGAGCCCGATCAGGGCGTGCTTGGTGGTGACGTACCCGACCACACTGGGGCCGGCGAACAGGCCGGCGATGGATGAGACCACCACCACATTGCCGCGGCGCTCCATCAGGGTGGACAGGCATTCGCGCACACAGACGAAGGCGGTGGTGAGGTTCGAGTGCAGCGCGGCGGCCCAGGCCGCATCGTCAGTCTGGCGCGCCGAGCCCAGACCATGACCGCCGGCATTGGCGATGAGCACATCGAGCCCGCCGAAGCGCTCGTGGGCGCAGCGCAATGCCGCCTGCACATCCTGCTGATTGCCGGCATCGCCGGCGACGACCGCGCCGCCCAGCGGGCCCGCTACCTGCTCGAGCTTGTCACGACGACGGCCGAGCAGCACCACCTTGCCGCCGTCGGCCACGAACCTCTGCGCCACCGCGGCGCCAATGCCGGTTCCACCGCCGGTGATCAGCGCCACCTTTCCCGCAAATCGCATGCCTGTCTCCCGTTCAGCGTATCCCTGAGAACTGTCTCTCAGCGTACTGCCGCGGGGTGACCTTGTCCGCAGGAAACTCGTCTCCCGGGAGCCGCTCGGGCTGCGTGAATGGCTTGCCCGACACCGGGTTGTCGAAATGGAACGGCGGCACGAAATAGCGTGGATACATGCGGTATCCGGGGTCGGAGGGGCGATCGGGAGGCAGATCGTCGCTGGCCATGTTCGCGCCCCAACCGATGGGCGGCGGTTCCTGCTTCGCCCAGCCGCCTTCGTAGGGCGTGAAGAAGGTGGACCAGAACTTCATCTT
>CAUJIK010000003.1 GCA_963205255.1 Pseudomonadota bacterium | reverse complement strand
GGAAGGTCTGAACAACCCGCTCTGCCGCCCGGATTGCGGCATCGTGGCGCCGGCCTGGCGTCGCTTTCGAGCCGGATTTCGCCCGTGCAGGGCGGTTTTTGGCGGGTTTCCCCGCCTTACGGACGCACTGCTCCCGTCGTCGGCAACAAACGCCGGCGCGCCATCCACAGGTTCGACAGCGCGAACAGCGTCAGCACCTGCGCCGCGTTCTTCGCCAGGCCGCGGTAGCGCACCTTCGTGTAGCCGAACTGGCGCTTGATCACCCGGAACGGGTGCTCCACCTTCGCCCGCAGACTGGCCTTGTAGCGCTCCCACCGCTCGGCGTAGCGCCGCTCGCGCTCGTTCTTCATCGCACGCAGCTTCGACGGCTTCTCCGCGATCAGGAATCCGGCGTCCACGTCCTGCAGCTCCTCGCGCTTCTCGGCACCCGTGTAGCCGCTGTCGCCGCACACCGTGTCTTCCCGGCCGTGCAGCAGCTTGTACACCTGCGTCACGTCGGCCACGTTCGCCGCCGTGCATTCCACGTGGTGCACCAGACCGGACGCGTCATCCACGCCGATGTGCGCCTTCATCCCGAAGAACCACTGGTTGCCCTTCTTGGTCTGGTGCATCGCCGGATCGCGCTCGCCCGCCTTGTTCTTGGTCGAGCTCGGCGCACTGATGATCGTGGCATCCACGATCGTGCCACTGCGCAGGCTCAGGCCCTTGCGCTGAAGATGGGCGTTGACCTGCTCGAAGAGCTTCTCGGCCAGCCCGTGCGTCTCCAACAGCCGGCGGAAGTTGAGGATCGTCGTCTCGTCCGGGATGTCGGCAAGCCCGCCCAACTGCGCGAAGCGGCGCATCACCGGCGTGTCGTACAAGGCTTCTTCCATCGCCGGGTCGCTGAGCGCATACCACTGCTGCAGGAAGTGGATGCGCAGCATCGTCGCCAACGGATAGGGCTGGCGACCGGGACGGCCCATCTTCGGGTAGTGCGGCTCGATCAGACCCAGCAGCGCCTGCCACGGCACCACCTGCTCCATCTCCGCCAAAAACACCTCGCGCCGCGTGCGCTTGCGGCTCCCCAGACCCTCGGCATCACCGAACGACAGCTGCATCGCACTCACCCCGATCACGGTGAGGCATTGTCGCGCAATGGGGCGGAGTTGTTCAGACCTTCCTTAAATAGGCCGCCAACTCGTCGAGCGCGAAGACGTCTCGCTGGGCGGTTTTCACAGCCCACCGCACACTACCGTTAGTTCGCTGCTCAATCGTTGCAGGTGCTTGGAAACAATTGCGATGTGGTGCCCTGGTGTGTAGATTTCAAGGGGACGCCACAAGTACTCTTGATTAGCAATGTCCCTCAGCCCACCTGATCATCTGCAACGGGCAAGCGCACGTACGCGCCGCTGCGATGATCAGGCGCGGGAGGGTGGTTTTAAGATCGAATCGGCGATTGAAGCAATAAGCCACTTCGGCAGTCGTCGCTGCGGATCGCGTTCCGCGAATCGCTGCCGTCAGAGCCACTCGCCGAACTTTTCCACCTTGTCGTCGCCGGCCTGCGGTCGGTCAGGCAAGACCAAGTGCTCGTATCCCTGCCTGACGGCCTGGTCTCGGATCGCGTGCACCCGGGAAACGGCATCTACGAACTCCTGCTCGGTCAGCTTGTGAATGCGATCTGGTGCCAGTAACTCGCGCAGCTCAGACGACTACTCCTGAAGGCAACGACAGCAGAGCGGCCCGCTCGCGCCCGGTCAGTGCGCGAGCGGGCGCGCCAGCGCCTCACGCCAGGCCAGCACCAGCGGCGACGGCGGACGGCCCTTCAGTTCCACGCGCCACAGGAGCCGGACCAGCTTGGGTGCGCCTGATAGCTTGAGGGCAGCCACTTCACGCAGCGCCAGCAGCTCGCGCACCACGCGCATCGGCAGCAGTGCCACCCCCAGGCCGGCCGCGACGGCGCGGGCGATGCCTTCGTTGCTGCCGATCTCTATGCATCGCTGTGGCCGGATCGCGAGTTCGTGCAGCAGCCGGTCGGCCACGTCGCGGGTGCCGGAGCCCGGCTCGCGCAGCAGCCAGATCTCGCTGCTCAGTGTGGCGGCGGTGAGGCGTCGGCTGCGCGCCAGCGGCGAGTGCACGCCAGCGACGACGCACAGCGGCTCCTCGCGCCACGTGTGCGCTGCAAGACGCGGGTCGTGCACATCGCCCTCGACCAGACCGATGTCGATGCGGCAGTCGAGCAGGGCCTCGCAGACCATCTGCGTGTTGCCCTGAACCACTTGCACATCGACGGCTGGATGGCGATGCACAAAGTCCGCCAGCAGTTGGGGCAGCCAGTAGGCACCCACGGTGGTGCTGGCCCCCACCCGCAGGCGACCGCGCTGCAGCCCCACGCGCGCCTGCACGTCTTCGATCGCGGCCCGCTCCAGCGCAAAGATGCCCCGTGCATGCTCGAACACCGCCGCACCGTCCGGCGTCAGTTGCACGCCCCGGGCGCTCTTGGGGCCGCCCGCGCCACGTTCGAGCAAGGGTAGGCCGATCTGGCATTCCAGCTCGCGCACGGCTTTGGAGACAGCGGGCTGGCTGATGAACAGGGCCTCGGCCGCGCGCGAGAAGCTTCGCAGCTCAGCCACAGTGAAGAACACGCGCAGCAGGTGAAGATTCAGTCGCATAACTTAAAGTTACGTTTTCTTGAAAAGAATGTATTGGACTCATGGTACCAGATGCAGGAAGCTGACGTGCATCGCGGCGCTCATAGCGGTCTCTAAGCGCCAGCCAACGTTTTCCGTGAAGGAGTCCGACCATGTCCACCTCGTTGTCCGCCACGACCTCTGCGCCTCCGACCTGGAGGACGCGTGCCTGGTGGCAAGGCCTGGCGCTGGCGGGGCTACTTGCCGCCGCCGCCATGGTGGCGGCGCAGACGCCTTGGGCGGGGCGCTGGGGCCTGTCGGCGCTGACGCTGGCCATCGTGCTGGGCATCGTGGCCGGCAACACGTTCTTTCCGGCCATCGCCGCGCACACGGCTGCCGGGGTCGATTTCTCCAAGAACCGGCTGCTGCGCGCGGGCATCGTGCTGTACGGTTTTCGCATCACCTTCCAGCAGATCGGCGCCATCGGCTGGGCCGGCGTGGTGATCGATGCGCTGATGGTGGCGCTGACCTTTGTTCTCGCGCTGCAGCTGGGCACGCGCGTGTTCAAGCTGGACCGGCAGACCTCGATGCTGATCGGCGCGGGCAGCGCGATCTGCGGCGCCGCCGCCGTGATGGCCGCCGAGCCGGTGGTGCGCGCGCAGGCGCACAAGGTGTCGGTGGCCGTGGCCACGGTGGTCGTGTTCGGCACGCTGGCGATGTTCGCCTACCCGCTGCTGTACCCGTACCTGCACCTGTCCGAGCAGGCCTATGGCGTGTACGCGGGCTCGACGATCCACGAGGTGGCGCAGGTGGTGGCCGCCGGGCGCAGCGTCAGCGAGCCGGCCGCCGCCACGGCCGTCATCGTCAAGATGCTGCGCGTGATGATGCTTGCGCCGTTCCTGCTGGCGCTGTCAAGGGCCGACCGGGCCGACGGACAGGGTGGCGCGGCCCGCATCACCATTCCCTGGTTCGCGCTGGTGTTCATCGCCGCCGCCGGCGTGAATTCGCTGGGGTGGCTGCCGCCGCAATGGGTCGCGGCCCTGGTGCAGCTCGACACCGTGCTGCTGGCCATGGCGATGGCCGCGCTCGGGCTGCGTACCCACGTGGGAGCCATCCGCCAAGCGGGCCTTAAGCCCTTGCTGCTGGCGGCCACGCTGTTCGGTTTTCTGATGGTCGGCGGCTATGGTGTGAACCGGGCCGTCAGCCACTGGCTGGGGTGAAGCATGCCGCGATGAGGCGATGAGTTTTGCGCCCAGGCGGGAATAAACCGGCCGACGCTCCCGTATACCTCAATGTCAACCTCATTTCTTCCACCCACGTACTAAGGACTACCGATCATGAAACGACTCACCGCCACCGCCACCGCCACCGCTTTCGCTCTCGCGACCCTGTTCAGCGGCACGGCGTTCGCCGGACCCGCCGACGACGCCCGCACGCACTTCCAGGCCATCGGCTCGGGCGATCTGGCCGCGCTGATGCGGGGCTACGCCGACAACGCCCAACTCACCTGGGTTGGGGGGCCGCTGGACGGCAGCTACGCGGGCGCCGATGCGATCCGCGGCGTGTGGGAAAAGTTCACCAAGTCCCAAGGGGCCTTGAAGGTGTCGGTCGACAAGGTCGAGGAAGCCGCCAACCCCAGGGGCGCGACCGTGACCGCCAATGTGCAGTTCGAGGGCAAGCAGCCGATCAAGGTGCGCTACGTTCTGACCTATCGCGACGCCAAGATCGTCAACGAAACCTGGCAGATCGATCCGAAACTGTCAGTGGCCAGTTACTGAGCAGCCACGGGCGACGGCAGCGAACGGCGTCGGTGCGCGATGAAGGCCCAGGACGTGGCGTTGACCGAGGCGGGCGCGCTGATGGTGGCGGCCCTGCCGCGCCTGCGGCGCTACGCTCGCGCGCTGGTCGGCGACCACGCCGCTGCCGACGATCTGGTGCAGGACGCTCTGGAGCGGGCCTGGGCCCGCATCGACAACTGGCGGCCGGACGGCGACATGCGCGCTTGGCTGTTCAGCATTCTGCACAACCTGCATGTGGACCAGCGCCGCCGGCCCGCCGTGGTAGCCGTGCCGCTGGACGAAGAAGCGCTGGCGTCGCCGGTCAGGGCTTCACAGACCGACGGCCTCGAAATGAGAGATCTCGAAATTGCACTGCGGCAGCTCCCGCCCGAGCAGCGCGAGGTGCTGCTGCTGGTGGCGCTGGAGGACATGAGCTACGACGAGATCGCGCGCACGCTCGGTGTGCCGCTGGGCACCGTGATGTCGCGGCTGTCGCGTGGCCGCGCGCGCCTGCGCGGCGTGATGGAGGGACGCATCCAACCCACGGCATTGAAGGTGGTGAAATGAACCCGTTGCCCATCACTGAAGCGGATCTGCATGCCTTTGTCGACGGCCTGTTGCCCGAATCCCGGCGCGCCGAGATCGAAACCTACCTGGCCGAGCGCCCGCAGGAGGCGCAGCGCTTGCAGGCCTACCGGCAAGACAAACAGGCGATCAAGGCGCTGTACGGCGCGGTGCTGGACGAAGCCGTCCCCGACACCTTGCTGCACGCGGCCCGGGCGCCGCGTACGCGCGCCGCTGCACGCCACGCGGGTGCACGCCTGCCGCGCTGGTCGCTCGAACGCGTGGCGGCAGGCTTTGCGTTGGTGTTCTTCGGCGCAGGCGCCGGCTGGGTGGGGCGCGGCGCATGGCAAACCGCGGAGATGCTCGCGCAGTCGTCCCGTGGGCCGGCGGTCATCGTCAACGCGGCGGCCGGCAGCCTGCCGCGGCAAGCGGCCATCGCGCACGTGGTCTACAGCCCCGACGTGCGGCGACCGGTGGAGATCGGCGCCGACCAGGAAGACCAGTTGGTCGCCTGGCTGTCCAAGCGCTTGGGCGCGAAGATCCGCCCCCCGAAGCTGGGTGCACTGGGCTACGAACTGATCGGCGGGCGCCTGTTGCCCGGATCAAGCGGCCCGGTGGCGCAGTTCATGTACCACGACACCACGGGGCAGCGCCTGACGCTGTACGTCACGAACGAGCAAGCATCCAATCAGGATACCGGCTTCCGCTTCGCGCAGGAGGGGCCGGTCAATGTGTTCTATTGGATCGACGGCAAGTTCGGTTACGCCTTATCGGCCGGCATCGACAAAGGCGAGCTGGCGCGCATCGCCACGGCCGTCTACGCCCAACTTCAACCGAGCTGATCCATGCAGCCTCTCGCTTTCAAGATGACATCACCGAGACCCGCCCGCCAGTGGGCGATGGCGGCGCTGGCCATGCTGGCGAGCCTGCCGGCCCTGGCGCAGCATGCTCATTCCCCAGCGGCCGAAGCGCAGACACCGCCCCCGCCGAGCTTCGTGGCCAGCACCGCCAAGTCCTTCGCCCAGTTGATGGACGACGCGATGGCGGTCATGGACCACGGCATGCGTACCGCCCCGATGAACGGCAACCCCGACCACGACTTCGTCGTGATGATGATCCCGCACCATCAAGGCGCCATCGACATGGCCAAGGCTGTGCTGCTGTCCACCAAGGACCCGGAACTGCGCAACCTTGCACTGTCCATCATTGTCGAGCAGCGCAACGAGATTCGACTGATGCAGGCCTGGCTTGCACGGCATGCCGACGATGCCGCCGCCAAGGCCGCAGCGGCGCACCCATCCCACTCAACCGAAACGACACAAGGAACCCGATGATGAAACGACTCTTCCTCGCCCTGCAACTGGTGATGTGCAGCGGCATCGCGCTGGCCGCGCCGGCCCCCGCCGATCGCGTCTACACCGCCGACCAGAACACCAACACGGTGTCGGTGATCGATCCTTCGTCCAACACGCTGCTGGGCCAGATCCGGCTGGGCAACGTGCGGCCGGAGGTGCTGTCGCCGTTGTACAAGGGTGAGCTCAACGTGCACGGCCTGGGCTTCTCGCCTGACCACAAGACCCTGGTCGCGATTTCCAACGGCTCCAATTCGGTCGCCTTCATCGACACCGCCACCAACCAGGTCAAAGGCATCGCCTACATCGGCCGCTCGCCGCACGAGGCGTTCTTCACGCCGGACGGCAAGCACGTGTGGGCGGTCGTGCGCGGCGAGAACTACGTGTCCGTGATCGATGCCGCGACCTTCAAGGAAGTCGGCCGCATCGAAACCGCGCCCGGGCCGGGCATGGTGCTGTTCCATCCGCAGAAGAACATCGCCTTCGTGGTGCACAGCTTCACGCCGGAGGTGGACGTGATCGACGTGCCCACGCGCAAGGTGATCAAGCGCATCCCGGTGGTCAGCCCGTTCTCGCCCTTCCTGCAGTTAACCCCGGACTTCAAGGAAGTGTGGATGACGCACAAGGACGTGGGCAAGGTGACCCGCATCGACACCGATACGCTTCAGGTCAAGGGCGTGATCGAGACCGGATTCATCACCAACCACCTCGGGTTCGCCAAGACCGCACGCGGCACGCTGGCCTACGTGACCATCGGCGGCGAGAACGTGGTGAAGGTCTACACCACCGACGCCACGCCCAAGCTGCTGGCCACCATCCCGGTGGGCGCGCTACCGCACGGCATCTGGCCATCCGACGATGGCACGCGCATGTACGTGGGGCTGGAAAACGGTGACGCGGTGGACGTGATCGACACCGCCACCGACCGGGTGATCGCTCGCGCACCCGTGGGGCAGGCCCCGCAGGCGCTGGTCTATGTGTCGAACGCCGTGCCCAGCGGCACGGGCACAGCCCACCTCGTGCCCCGCGTCAACGACGAGCCAGTCAACATTACGCTCAAAGCCACGCAGGGAGAGGCCCGCGGCTTCGTCGTGGCGCGCAACCTGGGGCTGGTGGACGCTCTGGAAGTCTTCCTCTTCAAGCTCAAGCCGCAAACGGTGTACAACGTGTATGTGAGCAGCCAGCGTTCGCCGATCGCGAGTTTCAAGACCAACCCCGCCGGGGCGGCCAACGGCACGGTGATCGGCCCGCTGCGAGACGCGGTGACCACCATGTCGTCGAAAACGCCTTCCGTCGCGCAGATTCTCGTGGTCGAAGGTGATGCGGCGGCGCAGGCGTCGAATGCAGTTCTGGTGAGCGCCCGATAGGGCGCGGTTTCCCATCTACTCGAAGAAGGAGACAAACATGGAGCGTGACGACACCCCCCCCTGGCCTGCGCGCCGCCGTGTGCTGAAGACCTTGGGCGCCATCGGCGCCGGTGCCGGCCTGATGGGTCCGACCGCCGAGGCGCTTGCGGCGACTGCGGGTCGCGTCGTGTTGCCGTTCGACAATGGCGAGCGCGAGTTGGTGGCCTTTCCGCAGAAGCGCCCGCTGATCCTGCTGACCAGCCGGCCGCCGCAGCTGGAGACGCCGTTTTCGGTCTTCAACGAAGGCGTCATCACGCCCAACGACGCGTTCTTCGTGCGCTACCACTGGAGCGGCATTCCCACCTCGATCGATCCGCAAAGCTATCGGCTGCGCGTGGGCGGCAAGGTCAACACGCCGCTGGAGCTGTCGCTGGACGACCTGAAGCGTCTGGCCGACCCGGTGGAGCTGGTGGCGGTCAACCAGTGCTCCGGCAACAGCCGCGGGCATTTCACGCCGCGCGCCAACGGCGGCCAGCTGTCCAATGGCGCGATGGGCAACGCACGCTGGACAGGGGTGCCGCTGAAGAAAGTGTTGGAGAAGGCCGGCGTGCAGGCCGGTGCCGTGCAGGTGAGCTTCAATGGCCTGGACCATCCGCCGCTGCAAGGCGAGAGCCCGGACTTCGTCAAGGCGCTCGCGGTCGACCACGCGCTCGACGGCGAGGTGATGCTGGCCTGGGCGATGAATGGCGAGGACCTGCCGATGCTCAACGGCTATCCGGTCCGGCTGATCGTTCCCGGCCATTACGGCACCTACTGGGTCAAGCACCTGTCCGACATTCAAGTGCTGGACAAGGCGTTCGACGGGTTCTGGATGAGTACGGCCTACCGCATTCCCGACAACGCCTGCGCCTGCGTGGAGCCGGGCAAGGCGCCAGCCAAGACCGTGCCTATCAACCGGTTCAACGTGCGCTCGTTCATCACCAGCCTGCGCGACGGCGACAAGGTGCGCGTTGGGCGCGAGACGGTGGTGCGCGGCATTGCCTTCGACGGCGGCTTCGGCATCACCGAAGTCGCCTTCTCCGCCGATGGTGGACACACCTGGACGGAAGCCCGGCTCGGCAAGGATTTGGGCAAGTATTCCTTCCGCGAGTGGAGTGTGGCCTTCAAGCCGAGCAAGCGAGGCGCTCATGAACTGAAGGTGCGCGCGGTCAACCGCATCGGTCAAAGCCAGCCGCTGTCCGCGTTGTGGAACCCGGCCGGCTACATGCGCAACGTCGTCGAGACCACGCGCGTCGTCGCGGCATGAGGAGAACAGGCATGAGCACAAAACAACGTTACTGCCTGCGCGTTCTCGTGGGGATCATATCGGCGACGGCCGCGCTGCCTGCCGCTTTCGCGCTGGACATCACGCTGCCCGCTGAGACGGCCGCATACAAGCCCAGCGAGCTGCCGGGCTACCGGCTGGTGCAGCAGAACTGCATGACCTGTCATTCGGCGCAATATGTGCAGTACCAGCCGTCCACCTCCCCGCGCAGCTACTGGGAAGCCACGGTGAAGAAGATGAAACACCCGTTCGGTGCGCCCTTCTCCGACGAGGACATTCCGGCAATGGTCGACTACCTCGTCAAGACCTACGGCGCCGAGCAGACCACCGCTGCCACACCGGCACCCGCCATGGTGGCCGCCGCGCCGCCCCCGAAGACCGCTGCACCGGCAACCCCCACTACCGCTGCGTCGCTGCAGCCCGAAGCGCTGCTGAAGGCCAACAATTGCACCGCTTGTCACGCCGTCGAGCAGAAGGTCGTGGGCCCTGCGTTCAAGGAGGTCGCGGCGAAATACGCCGGCAAGGCCGATGCGCTGCAGCAGGTGGCCGCCAACATCCGCGCGGGCGGCGCCGGCAAGTGGGGCACGGTGCCGATGCCGCCGTACCCGGGACTGACGCCGGCCGAGCTGGATACGCTGGCGAAGTGGGTGCTGAGCCGCTGACGCCGGTCCGCGTTCCTCATCCCGCCGCCAGGCGTTCGCGCACGCGAGCCAGCCGCGCCGCGGCGTCATCGGCCACCTCGCGCACCTGTGGGTTGCCGCTCAACGCGACCATGGTTTGCGGATCGATGAACGCGACGGTGCTCAGCCCCGGCGTGTCCTCCCGCACCACCACGTTGCAGGGCCTGCCCAACCGGGCGTTGTTCCTGGATCGGCTCAAGCAAGCGCTGGCGAGCGCCCAGCGCCACGGACAGCGGGTGGCGCTTCTGTTTTTGGATCTCGACCGCTTCAAGGAGATCAACGACACCCAGGGGCACGCCATCGGCGACCGGGCGCTCATCGAGATCGCCCGGCGGTTTCAGGCCGCATTGCGAGAGGAGGAAACCCTGGCGCGCCTGGCAGGCGACGAGTTCGTCGTGATTGCAATGGGGGCCAACCAGTCGGCCGCGGCCCTCATCGCCGAACGTATCCAAAAAAAGCGCTCGCCGAACCTCTCGCAATCAATGGACGGTTTTTTGCGCTCAAGGCAAGTATCGGCATTGCTTTCTATCCAGAAGATGGACGCTCGGCCGAGGAGCTGCTCAAACACGCCGACATCGCCATGTACCGGGCCAAGGCCAGCGGCGGGGGCTATCGCTTCTACCGTTCGGAGATGGGTACGGATTTGGCGAGGAAGCTGGAAATCGTCCATCGCCTGGAAACCGCGCTTGCCGCCGGACGGTTGCAACTCCACTATCATCCCCAGGTGCATTTGCCCAGCGGCAAAATCGTAGGCGCCGAGGCACTGTCGAGATGGCATGATGCGGATTGGGGCATGGTTTCCCCAGCCGAATTCATCCCGATCGCGGAAGAACGGGGATTGATCGGTACATTGGGCGAATGGGCGCTCGCCGGGGCATGCCGCCAGGTGCGGCATTGGCAGGAACGAGGGTGTCCGCTGCCCGGAAGGGTCGCGGTGAATGTGGCCGCGAAACAATTTGAGGACGACGATTTCGTTGACCGGTGTCTTAGGATCGCTCGCGAATCCGGTGCAGCGTCTTCTGCAATCGAGCTCGAGCTGACCGAGTCGGGCATGATGCGCGACCCGGAACGTGCCGTGGAGGTCACGCGCGCCCTGACCTCGGCCGGGTTTGCGCTGTCCATCGATGATTTCGGCACCGGGTATTCCTCACTGGCTTACCTCAAGCGATTTCCCGTTCATAAACTGAAGATCGACATCTCGTTCGTGCGGGACATGCTGACCGATCGCAACGATCTCGCCATTGTGTCCGCCATCGTTGCCATGGCGAAGAGCCTCGGCCTCAAGACCCTGGCCGAAGGTGTGGAAGAGGCAGCGCAGGCGGAACACTTGCTGGCATTGGGTTGCGACGAAGCACAGGGGTATTACTTCGCCCGTCCGGAGCCGGCCGAGGTTTTCGCGCGCAGGTGGTTGCAAAGCGCATGTCCGAGTCATGATCTCGGTCAGGACGTGGATCGCCAAGAGCAAGGCCACCTCGGTACATAACGGCAAAGCCGCTCCATGGCGCCGGGCCCCGGCGCATGATCACGCCCCCGAGTTCTCTCAAACTCTTCGTAGCGTTCACGCTGATCCGTGATCGGGAGCCGTCAGCCCGGTCGGTTCAACAGCGATCGGGGCCGTTGCCTCTGCGAAAGCGCACAGACCAAAGGCACTTGGGCTGGTTCGCCCCAAGGGTTCTACCCCGTTTCCAGGACGGTTTGATTAAGGCCTGAAACTCCCGGTCACGCCGGGCAACTCTACGACGCATTCTCGGGTTGTGGAACCGCTCGAGGTAACCGAACACATCAGCCCGGGCCTCGTCGCGCCTGGCAGCCCTTGGCAGAACGGATTCGTCGAGAGCTTTAACGGCAAGCTGCGGGACGAGCTGCTCAACCGAGAGTGGTTCCGCAGCCGCGCCGAGGCGAAGGTCCTGATCGAACGCTGGCGGCAGTTCTGACCTGAGTATGGAACTTGTAGCCAATCAGGCAGTGAGTCCGGGGTGGATGGTATCGCGCCGATGAAGGCGGTGAGCAGCGGGCCGCCACCCCGGATGGTGTCCTGCGCGTTCATCTGAATGGCGAGCACGCCGTTCAGGTGCACCGACAGCACGCCATTTCCGCTGCGAGGCGCGAGCGCAGATCGCGGTAGCTGCGGGCAATGGCCGCCTGCCGGTCGGCATCGGTCGCCGTGCCGGTGATCTGCGCCAGTTCCTCACGCGCCTGCGCCAGGGCATCGGCCAGTTCCCGTTCGGCCTGCGCGGCTTTGCGGGCATTGGCCTGCTCGATGTCGCTGCGCCGATTGTTGAGCACGATCAGCTCGGCTTCCGCCTTGGCGACCTCCGCTTTTTAGGGAAGGTCTGAACAACCCGCTCTGCCGCCCGGATTGCGGCATCGTGGCGCCGGCCTGGCGTCGCTTTCGAGCCGGATTTCGCCCGTGCAGGGCGGTTTTTGGCGGGTTTCCCCGCCTTACGGACGCACTGCTCCCGTCGTC
>CAUJIK010000002.1 GCA_963205255.1 Pseudomonadota bacterium | reverse complement strand
TCACGTTGTTGAACGGCACGCTCCAGCCCGTGAAGGTGTAGCCCGTGCGGCTCGGATTCGCCGGGGCCGTTGCCGCGCCGCCGTGGTTCACGGTCTCGGTCTTGAGCACCGTCGCGTCCCAGTCCACGAAGGTCACGGTGTGCTGGTTGATGGCCCAGATCGCGTACAGCGTGGTGTTGCTTGCCGGCATCGTGTAGCTGCCACCCGCCGCTTGCGCCGTGCCCGAACCATTCGCCGCGGTGTTCCAGTTGACGAACGTGTAGCCCGTACGGGTCGGAGCTGCGGGCAGCGTCACCGTGACACCGGCGCTTCCCGTCATCGATGCCGGCGTCGGGTTTCCACCTTGTGCGTCGAACGTCAGTGTGTAACTACTCGCCGTGAAGTTGGCCGTGACCGTCTTCACCGAGGTCACGTTGGTCAGGACGCAGGTGGCACCACTGCAGGCTCCACTCCACCCGGAGAAGGTGTAGCCGGGATTGGGCGTCGCGCCACACACGCTGGCCAAGCCGTTGTAGACCGGGTTGGGCGAGCAGCTCGCCGTGCCACCTGCCACCGGGCTGCGATTGACCGTGATCGTGTGTTGGGCCGGAGGCGTGCCTGCGACGATGGATCCACCGACCGAGTTGTAGCAGTACTCATGCCAGGTGGCCGGATAGCCATTGGTACCCGCCGTGGTCATCCGCAACCAACCGTAGTTGCGCACGCCCGTGTTCGCGTTCTCGAAGGCGATGCCCAGGTAGCCGGTACGACCCGGCAACCAGTTGTTCATCGCCTTGTTGTCGTTGTTGAAGGTCGAGCCCGGTCCGATCGTGCTACCGGCCGCCAGCACCGCGACCTGTGCGCCGGAAGCAACGCCACCGGGGCCGCCATACCACCACGCCCACATGTTGCCGCCGTTGACGTAGAGATTGATGTCGTCGACCCGCGACGCGCTGTAGCCCTGCGCGATGCCGGTCAGGAAGCTGAAGGCGCTGCCGTCCGCGGTTTGCACCAACGGATAGTTGAGCGTGCCGCAGACCTCCGGATTGCCGACGAAGGGCTTGAAGCTCGCCGTCACCGTGCAGTTCGCGCTCACCGCATTCGTGGTATAGCGTCCACCGCTGAGTGTCCCTCCACAGGTTCCGCCGACCGTATCGACCACGAAGCCCGGATCGGGAAACAGATTGAAGCTCGGGGTCGCTCCGTTCGCGACCGTTACCGCGCTCGCCGGCGCGATGCTGCCGCCGGAGCCGTTGACGCTCGGTGTCACCGTCCAGGTCGTTCCGCCCGTGAGCACCGCCACCGCGCCATCGACGTTGATGCGCGGCTTGGTGATCGTTCCGCTCGCGCTCGGCCGCGTGTCGGTCACGGGCGTACCGGTCGTGATGAAGGCATTGAGGACATCGGTCACGCTCGCCGCAGGCGCGGCCTGCTTCGCCACCGCATAGGCTCCGGCGACATGCGGTGTCGCCATCGACGTGCCGCTCATGAGTGCCCAGCCGCCCGGGACCGAGGAGGCGATCCCGCCATCCCAGGGGGCCCCGCCCGCACCGCCGGAACCCGGCGCGAAGAGATCCATGATCGTCGCCACGTTGGAGAAGCCCGAGACGATGTCGACCTTGCTGGTCGAGGAAACGGCGATCGCCGTGGAAATGCAGGCAGGTGAACTGATCGTGCTGCTGGAACCATCATTGCCGGTGGCGATGATGGTCGCGATGCCGTTGGAGCGCAGGTTGTCGATCGCCGTCTTGGTCGCGCCGGCAGTCGCGTCGCAGTAGCTCGCGTAGCTGCCGCCACCGAGGCTCATGTTGACCGAGGCGATATTGTGGCTCGGGCGCAGCGTGGTATTGATGTAGTTGAGCGCCGCAAGCTGATCGGAATTGTAAGACTTGACGCAGGGCGCCGGATTGGGGTTGCACCCGGCAGCAGTGGTGAAGCGCGTGAACACCTGAATCGCGATGATGTTAGCGTTCGGCGCCACGCCGTTCAGGGTTTCTCCGAGGACGCTGCCGTTGTAGCCCGCGGCGATGCCGGCGACATGCGTGCCGTGGTCGCAGAGCTGGTTGCCGCCACTCAGGCAGTTCGCCGTGTTCGCGTTGGCGGCTCCAGCACCAGTCTGAGTGGGCGTGCCGTTCGGGCAGAGCGAGGCGGTACCCGCCGGAGCACCGCCCGCCCGCGAATAGCAGGCTTCCGCCACGATGCGCGAGTTGTTCGCGGCGTTGCGAAAGAAGGAATGATTGATATCGATGCCAGTGTCGAGGATCGCCACCGCCCAGCCGCTGCCGTCGTAACCAGCCGACCAGGCGCGCGGCGCACCGATCAGGGGAACGCTCTGCAGGAGCGAGGTTACCGAGAGCGCATCCTCCACGACCTGCGTCACGGAGGAAGAACGCTCCAGCACGGCCAGGCCGCTTTCGTCCACCTGCAGCGCAACGGCCGGAATGCTTTCGTATTCCCTATTGAGCGTGAACGAGCCTAGGGGAAGCTCCGCAAGCACGCGATTGCGCGCGACGCCGATTCGACCGCGCTGGCGCTGCACCTCCGCATTGGACAGACGCCCTTCCTCATGGAACGTGGCGTCCAACGCCAGTGAAACGATCACATTGACCTGACCGTCCTGCCGGACAAGCCGCGCAAGATCAGCACCGGTGGCCGGTGCGCGCGCACCCTCCGGCTGAGCCATTCCGAGATTGGGAAGCAGCACACCTCCCGGTGCCGCGTGGTTCGGCTGCCGTATCGGCGACTGCGCCTGTGACACCGCCACACTGGCGAGAAAGCCCGCCAGGATCGGCAAGACCCAACGATAGAATTTCATGCATACCCCTGTTGTATTCACGATGTCCGGAGACACTGCCGCGTAGCTGCGAGTCAGAACTGACACCCCGACCTCCTCGCTGCAGCTGGGCTGATCCTATCCTTTCACAGGAAGAACGGTAATCGCGGCGCGATGCAATCGTGTCAGAGCCGATCGAGTTCATCTTTTTTCACAACAACCGCGCACTGGGGCCGTTCCGTGAAGGTTGCCGTCATCCATCGTGGCCACCACATGATAAGTGCCCGCATTGGTCGGTGCCGTGCTGCTACCGGTCCCCCTGGCCTTGGACGCTCGAGCAGGTGCTCCGAGAATCCTGCTCATCATCAAAACCTTCTGCATTCAGTCGCTTGTGCGCATCTGCGCCGAGCTTTCGCAGTCGATCGACGCGGCCTACGAGGTTGCCTCGGCCGGTGCGGATGCGTCGGACGGCGGCTTCGTGGCTGTGCTGGGCGCGGTTGAGCTGTTCGCCGACCTGGGTGAGTTCACCCTCCAGCAGTACGAAAGCGTCGTGCAGGGCGCCGGCCTGGCGGGCGATTTCCCGGGCATTGCGGCTGCGGTCTTCCATGCGCCACAGGTGCGCGACGGTGCGCAGGGTCGCAAGCAGGGTGCTGGGACTGACCAGGGCGATGTTGCGCTCCATCGCGCAGGCGTAGAGCGCATCGTCGCGTCGCAGGGCCTCGATGTAGGCCGCCTCCACCGGCACGAACAGGAGCACGAAGTCGAGCGTGCGCACGCCCGGCACGGCGCTGTAGTCGCGCCTGCCCAACTCCTCGATGTGGCGGCGCAGGGAGCCGAGATGCTCCTTCATGGCTTGCTCGCGGGAGGCGTCATCGTGGCTTGCGACGGCGCGCTCCCAGGCGGTGAGCGACACCTTAGCGTCGATCACCAGGTCGCGCTCTTCGGGCAGGCGCACGATCACGTCCGGTCGCGGGCGACCTCCGTCTTCTCCCTTGAAGACCACCTGCACATCGAAACTGCGCCCGCTCTGCAAACCCGCCAGTTCCAGCAGCCGCTCCAGTGCCAATTCCCCCCAAACGCCCTGGCTGCGGCTGTCGCCCTTGAGCGCGCGGGTGAGGTTTGCGGCCTCGGAGGTGATCTGCTGATTGAGCTGGCGCAGCGACAGGATTTCGGCGTTGGTGCGGGTGATGCTCTGGGTGAACTGGCCGAGCTGTTCGCGCAGCGGGGCCAGCACGCTGCCGAGCTGCTTTTCGCTGCGCTCGTCGAAGTGGCGGGTCTTTTCCTCCAGCACGCCCTGGGCCAGCTGGGCCAGTTCGGCTTTGAGGCGTTCGTCGAAGTCGCGCAGACGGGTTTCGTGAGAGATCTGCTGTTCCTGCAGACGCGCTTCCAGCTCGGCGCAGCGCGCGCGGGCGGAGGCGCCGTTTTCGCGCGCTTCTTGCAGTTCAACCTCCAGACGTTCGGCTCGGGCCTCGTACTGGGCACAGCGTTCGGCGCGTGCGGAAAGCGCGGCGCGCTCGTCGGAAAGTTGATCCGATCGTTCGCGCAGGCGGTGTGCTTCCGCTTCCAAGGCGGCCAGCCGGGCGTGGAGTTCCTTCGCACGTTCCGTTTGCGCATCGCGTTCGTGCGTCAGCGCGATCAGTTCGCCTTCGCGCGAGGCTCTACCTTGCTGGAACGCGGTGGATTGGGTGGATTCGCGGATGCGCGCGGACCGGAACCAGAAGGCAGCGGCGCACAACGCCAATGCCGTGATGGCGAGAATCAGGGTGGAAGCAGGGTCGTTCATGCGTGCACGCTAGCGGGCAGGCGTCTCATCAGATGAGACGCGCCAGGATTCCTACCTGTGGTGCCCGATCAAGAAAGGCGCTTGCGCATACCGCAACCTGATTAGCCCTGAGTCTCAGCTGTAAAGCTCCCTCTCCCCCATGCAAATGGGGGAGAGGGTTGGGGTGAGAGGACTTTCGGAGCCGTTCCGCGAAGACCGCAATAGCGCCTCCCAGCGCGTACCCCCTCACCCTCCCCCTCTCCCCCGCCCATTGGCGGGGGAGAGGGGACTCGCCCCTCTGGGCGCGGCTGAGACTCAGGGCTAATCAGGTACCGCAATGCAAACGTCGACCGCGCAGGGCCGACCTGCGGGGTGAGGTTTTTGCGTGTGTGCCAAAAAAGAAAGGGCGCCCGAGGGCGCCCTTTCCGATGCAGCATTTGACCGTTGCCGATCAGTGGTTGCGGCGCAGGCCGAGGACCAGCATGCCGAGGGCGGCGAAGACGCCGAACAGGGCGAGCTTGGACCACAGCGAGGTGGCCGGCACGAAGGTCGGCGGCGGCGGAGCCGTCTGAGCCGCTGGGCAGGTGACGTCATACGACCAGTTGATGGCACCGCCCTGGTGCGTGCCCGTGCAGGTCACGACACCACTAACAGGCGAGGCACCCGGGGTGCAACCCACGACCGCATTCTGCGCAGCGCCACCCGGGGGGGTGAAGGTCAGCGCGCCCGCCGGGGTGACGGTGAAGCCCGCCGAAGCGGTGCTGCAGGTCACGGAGGCGTTCGGGCCGCCCGCGTCGCCACCCGTCGGGGTGAAGGCGATCGGCGTGGTCACCGGGGTGCCGTAGCTGTTGGGCAGGGTGATCGAAGCGCCGCTGGCCGGGTTGGAGGCCAGAGTCGGAGCCTGGAGCACGGTGCCCGCCGGAGCGGTCAGGGTCCAGGTGGCGCTGGTGGTTGCACTGGAGTCAGCCACGTTGCAGGTGAGGGTGGCGTTGAGAGCCGCCGCACCCAGCGTTGCCTGCAGACCGAGCGACGTCGCCGGCGGAACCGTGGACGGGTTGCCACCCGTGATGCTGAACGACGCTGCATCGGGACCCGAGAGGACGCAACCGCTGACGGTACCGGTGCCGATGGTGCCGGTGTTGCCGATCGCGATGGACTGCGTGACGTTGGCACCCGGCAGACCGCCACCGAAGGCCACCGTGGAACCGGAGATCGGGTTGAAGGTCACGACCACATCGGGCGGCGGACCGGCAAGCCAGGTGATCGATCCATTGGTGAACGTATGGTTCGCCAAAGGAAGCGAATTGCCCCCGGCATCGTTCAATTCCTGAACGCCACCCAGCGTGAGCGGCTCGACATCACCGCCAGCACCTGCGTTCGCAGTGAAAACGATGCTGCAAGTCGTCGTGTTTCCAAGCGGGCTATTGTCTGGTGTCCCATCAAGAAGACGAATCACACCCGGACTCAAGACACTGCACAAGCCGGTTCCTGCGTTGGTTGTTGCCACCGCCGAAAACTTCGTGCCGTCGTACAAGACGTCCGACTGATAAGCAACAACCAAACCATCACCCGTAAAGCTGGCCGTGATCGTCACGGGGCCACCAGCAACCGGCACAGTTCCGCTGCTCACTGCAATAGTCGCTGCAGATGCAACACCCGCCCCCATCAACAGCGCTGCTGCAAGGGGCAACAACAAATAGTTCTTATGTTTCATAGTTCACATCACTCCAATTGATGAATCAATCAACAGCATACGACACGTGTTCACTTTTCCTGTGAAACTCGGGAACTCACTGGAAGTTCACGCGCGGACGCATCGTTCACCTCGAAGTAGGCGACCGAAAGTTTAGCGCTCTTTGCAGCACCGTTGTTCAGCCCAATCTTTCCAATGGAAACAACACCTGCCGGCAGTGCAACATTCTGGTCATTGTAGACGATGCCAATAATCTGCCCTTTCGCCACGGAACACTGACCCTTATGACTCTTGGGCAGATCTGCAACACACTTGGACAAATCAACCTGCTCCGGCAAAACGCCCTTAGGCAATGCGATGTTGAACTGAAGTGCCACTGCAGCACCTTCAGTCATCACGTCGACGGAAAATACGCTTCCCTTCGCCTTAGCAACAGATGTCACCAGCAGTTCTTCGGCGTGAGAGAGCTGAGCAGCTCCAAACATCAGCAGGCCAGAAGCAGCGACTGCCGCAAATTTATTGAAAGACATGATTATGCACTCCAAAGATTAGTTGCAGGTGGCGCTGGCGAGAATCCGGTTGTTCACGCAGGTGCGATCACCCACCGTAATATTGCCATCTTCGTTGCAATCAGGCTGACCCGTTGCCAGCGACACGCTCATCAACTCATTGTTGAGCGCGGTGCGATCACCGATCGTAATAGTCCCGTTTGCATTCGCATCACCCCGGCACAGGCGCCCAATGGCCGTCGTTTCCGAGCGGGTGGATTCGAAGGCGTCGAAGCCCAGGCTGGCCGAGCCGGTGGTGCCGGCCACGGCACCAAGGACGGCCGAGGCAATCGTGCCCGCGCCTGCGGTGGCGGAAGAAACGGTACCCACAACCGCATCACTGCCGGCACCGCCAACGGTGGCGCTGAAGCTGGCACCGGCCTTGTAGAACACTTCGATGGAGTACCACTTGTTGGCCTGGATGCCGGTGACGCCGGAACCGACCGTGGTGCCGTTCTGGCGGAAGTTGAAGGCCGAGCCGGTGTAGTCGATTTCGAGCACGGGCGAGCCGCCGTTGTCGCTGGCGCCGGCGCGGAAGATGGTGGCGGTGCCGCCGGTGGCCTTGGTGAGCACGTAGAAGCGGGCGCGGTAGGTGCCCTCGGTGCCCGGGGTGTTGTCGACCACGTACTTGCCGCTGTCGACCGCGAGCGCGCAAACGCCGCTGTAGCGGGCGATGCTCTGCGCCGGGCCGCCGGTGTTGGCTGCCGTGGCGGTGTTGGTACCGTTCCAGTTGGTGATGGTGCAGGCCAGTGCGCCACTTGTCGGCAGGGCGACAAGGAGGGCCGCGGCCAGGAGGGTCCTGGTGGAAATCTTCATGTTCAACACCCTTATGTATTGATTGTTCGGACGAAACCGTGGAGGCAAGGCTCCCGCAAGCGAAGCGAGCTTAACACACGCTGGATGCGGTGCAAGTACTTGCTGCGCACGGGGAACTTTCCAGCCCGAAGCGTTGTGGCAGCTTCGGGCCTGCAGGTAGTACGCAGCGGGATGGGGTTTTGTGTCACGCGATGGGCCCGGACGAACAAGCAGGTGGCGCGGCCCCCTATGCCGCAGCGCGAAACAATTAGACACATTTCAGGTTCACAACGCAAGTGCTTGATGTGTCGAGGGTGTGGCTGCGGCATCCGGCTGCGAGCGGGAGCCCTTGCCCCAAGGCCCGCTGCCTTGGCGGGAACCTTCAGGGTGAACATTGTCCCCCAGCCCTCTCCATCCCATTGGCTTGGGGGAGAGGGCGTGATGCGCCTGGGGGGGGCACCTCGAAAAACAGGCGTCAGTCCGGCGAAGGCCGGAATGACGCGAAAGGGCAGATTTTCGGAGGTTCCCTGGGGTCAGTTCGCGGGAGGCGTTTCGAAGCCGTCGCGGAAGAGTTGATCCAGCGAGAGCCTGCGGTAGGTGATGATCGCGCCGTCTCCCCCGCTGGCGGTGACGTAGAGATAGCGGTCATCGCCGCTGGCCGCCATCTGGCCGGGGATGGAGAGGTGGTTGAGGCCGCCGTCGCCCTTGAACAGGGTTCGATGGACGCTCAGGCTGCCGGCCTGGGCGCCGCCCGTGGCGCGGTCGAATACGGTGAGGCTGTCGTCTTCCGCGCCGGTGACGAAGACTTCCTTGCCGTTGGGCGCAACCACGACGCTGTGCGCACCGCGCAGGCCGTGGAGGCCCGGGTCGCCGTGCTTCCACACCTGGCGCTGGACGAGGCTGCCGCCGGTGCCGCGGTCGAAGCGCACCACGCTGTGGTCGGTGCCAGCGGCCACGTAGAGCTGCTGGCCATTGGGCGAGAGCGCCAGGCCAAAGGCGCCGCGGATGCCGCTGATTCCGGCGAGGCCGTCGACATAGCTGGCCTTGACGGTGAGCTTGCCGAAATCCGGATCGCCGGCGCTGGCGTTGCGGTCCAGCACGATCACGGCGTTGCCGTCGCGGGCGGTGACATAGACCTGCGCGCCGTCGGACGAGAGCACGATGCCGGAGGGGCGGATCAGGCGCAGCAGGCCCGGCGCATCCTTGTTCTGGGCGCGAACGAAGGCGAGCTGGCCGGTGGCCGGATCGCGGCTCAGGGTGACGATGGCGTTGGACTTGCGCCCCAGCGCGTAGAGCTGGGCGCCGTCCGGGCTGAGCGCCAGGCGCACCACTTCTTCCAATCCGGACACCGTGCCGCCTTGCGCGACGGAGTGGACGAAGCCGAGCGCGCCGGTGGCGACATCTCGCGACAGCACGGTCACGGCGTTGTCGCGCAACGCTGCGACATACAGGAAGGCACCGTCGGCGCTGATGCGGATGTCCTGCAGGCCCTTGAGTTTGGCCTGCTGGAATCCTGCCGTTGCGGTGGTGTAGCTGGACACCGGGCTGAGCGCGCCGCTGGCGGGATTGCGCTGGAAGTGCACCACGGCATTGCGCGAATCGGAG
>CAUJIK010000001.1 GCA_963205255.1 Pseudomonadota bacterium | reverse complement strand
GATCGACACCGCCACCGGCACGCTGAAGCTCAAGGCCGAGTTCGCCAATGCGGACGACACGCTGTTTCCCAACCAGTTCGTGAACACGGTACTGGAGGTCGGCGCACTGCCGGATGCGGTAACCGTCCCGGCCGATGCCGTGCAGCACGGTTCGCGCGGCACCTATGTCTATATGGTGGCCGATGGCAAGGCGCAGCTGCGGCAGGTGCGCCTGGGCCCCACGGTGGGCGATCGCGCGGCGGTGCTCGAAGGGCTCGCGGCCGGCGAGTCCGTGGTGCTCGAAGGCCTGGACCGGCTGCGCGAAGGTGGCGACGTGATCGTGGTGGACGATGCACCCGCCGCCGCGGGTGCGCCAGCTCCCGCGGCCGGCGAAAGCTGAAGCCCTCATGTCCGTCTCCCGGCCCTTCATCGAGAGGCCTGTCGCGACCACATTGCTGATGCTGGCGCTGCTGGTGTCCGGCATCCTGTCCTATCGCATGCTGCCGGTGGCCGCGTTGCCGCAGGTGGACTACCCCATCATCCAGGTGTTCACGTTCTATCCGGGCGCCAGCCCCGACGTGGTCACGCGCGCGGTCACCGCGCCACTGGAGCGCAGCCTGGGCCAGATCCCGGGGCTCAAGCAGATGTCGTCGACGAGCTCCGGCGGCGCCTCGGTGGTGACGCTGCAGTTCTCGCTGGAAGTGGATCTGGGTGTGGCCGAGCAGGAGGTGCAGGCCGGGCTCAACGCGGCCAGCAACCTGTTGCCGAACGATCTGCCGGCGCCGCCGGTCTATCGCAAGGTCAATCCCGCCGATGCGCCCATCCTCACTCTGGCGGTGACGTCGACCACGCTGCCGTTGCCGCAGGTCTACGACCTGGTGGATACGCGCATCGCGCAGCGCCTGGCGCAGTTGCCGGGCGTGGGCATGGTCAGCCTTGCCGGCGGGCAGCGGCCCGCCATCCGCGTGCAGGTCAATCCGGCGGCGCTGGCGGCCCATGATCTGAGCCTCGAAAACGTGCGCGCCGCCATTTCGGCGGCGAACGTCAACCAGCCCAAGGGCAGCTTCGACGGGCCTTACCGCTTCACGATGCTGGACGCCAACGACCAGATCCGTTCGGCGGAGGAATACCGCTCGCTGATCGTCGCCTGGCGCAATGACGCGCCGCTGCGGCTGGGCGACGTGGCGGACATCGAGGACGGCGCGGAGAACCGGTATCTGGCCGCCTGGGCCAATGACCTGCCCGCGGTGCTGGTGAATGTGCAGCGTCAGCCGGGCGCGAACGTGATCGAGGTGGCCGACCGGGTGCGCGAGCTGCTGCCGCGGCTGACGGCCACCATGCCCGCCGCCACTGAGGTGGGCGTGCTCACCGACCGCACGCAGAGCATCCGCGCCTCGGTGCGCGACGTGCAGAAGGAGCTGGTGTTCGCGGTGGGGCTGGTGGTGCTGGTGACGCTGCTGTTCCTGCGCAGCGCCTCGGCGACGCTGATCCCGAGCGTCGTGGTGCCGCTGTCGCTGGTGGGTACTTTCGGCGTCATGTACCTGCTGGGTTTCTCCATCAACAACCTGAGCCTGATGGCGCTCACCATCGCCACCGGCTTCGTGGTCGATGACGCCATCGTGATGCTGGAGAACATCGCCCGTCACCGCGAGGCGGGGCTGCCGCCATTGCGTGCCGCGCTCGAGGGCGCGAAGGAGATCGGCTTCACGCTGATCTCGCTGACCATCTCGCTGATCGCGGTGCTGATTCCGCTGCTGTTCATGGGCGATGTGGTGGGGCGGCTGTTCCACGAGTTCGCGGTGACGCTGGCGGTGGCCATCTTCATCTCGCTGCTGGTGTCGCTGACGCTGACGCCGATGATGGCCGCGCGGATGCTGAAGGAGGCGCCGGCGCACGATCGTGCCGACTTCCTGACCCATGTGATCGAGCGCTATACGCAGTGGCTGGACTGGGTGCTGGACCGGCAGCGCGCCACGCTGCTGGTGATGGTGGGCACCATGCTGCTCACGGCGCTGCTGTATGTGGCGGTGCCCAAGGGTTTCTTCCCGTCGCAGGACAGCGGCGTGCTGCAGGTGGTCACCGAAGCCCCGCAGAACATCTCCTTCTCGGCCATGGCGCAGCGGCAGGAGCAGCTCGCGGTCCGCATCCTGCAGGATCCGGACGTCGCCAGCCTTTCTTCCTTCATCGGCGTGGACGGCAGCAACACTTCGCTGAACAGCGGCCGCATGCTGGTGAATCTCAAACCGCATGGCGATCGCGACAGCAGCGCGCAGCAGATCATCGAGCGGCTGCGCGACCAGCTCTCCGATCCGGTGCACGGGGTGACCGGCATTCGCGCCTACCTGCAGCCGGTGCAGGAGCTTTCCATCGAGGACCGCGTGAGCCGCACGCAGTACCAGATGACGCTGACCTCTCCGGACATGGAGGAGCTGTCGCTGTGGACCTCGCGGCTGCTGGGCCGGCTGCAGGCCGAGCCCACGCTCAGTGATGTGGCGAGCGACCTGCAGAATCAGGGTCTGCAGGCGCATGTGGAGATCCATCGCGACCAGGCGGCGCGTCTGGGCGTCAGCGTCGCCGACATCGCCAATGCCCTCTACAGCGCCTTCGGCCAGCGGCAGATCGCCACCTTGTTCACGCAGGCCAACCAGTATCGGGTGGTGCTGGAGGTCGACCCGAGCCGCGGTGAAGGCCTCGGGGCGCTGGAGACGACCTATGTGCCTTCGCGCGACGGCGGCCCGGTGCTGCTCTCCACGGTGGCAACCGTGACGCAACGGCCCACACCGCTGCTGGTGAATCACCAGGGGCAGTTCCCGTCGGCGACCGTGTCCTTCAATCTGGCGCCCGGCGCGTCGCTGGGCGATGCGGTAGCGGCCATCGAACGCGCGCAGCACGAAACCGGCATGCCGCTGTCGGTGGAGAGCCGCTTCCAGGGCGCCGCCGAGGCGTTCCGCTCGTCGCTGTCCAATACGCTGTGGCTGATCCTCGCGGCCATCGTGACCATGTACATCGTGCTGGGCGTGCTCTACGAGAGCTACGTTCATCCGGTCACGATTCTCTCCACGCTGCCCTCGGCCGCGGTGGGCGCGCTGCTGGCGCTGTTCATTGCGCGCCAGCCGCTCGACCTCATCGCCGTGATCGGCATCGTGCTGCTGATCGGCCTGGTGAAGAAGAACGGCATCATGATGGTGGATTTCGCGCTCGAGGCGCAGCGCGCCGGCGCCACGCCGCGCGAGGCGATCCGGCGCGCTGCGCGGCTGCGCTTCCGGCCCATCCTGATGACCACGCTGGCCGCGCTGGTGGGCGCGCTGCCGCTGATGCTGGCGGGGGGGTCCGGCGCCGAGCTGCGCGCGCCGCTGGGCATCGTGATGGTGGGCGGCCTGCTGGTGAGCCAGGTGCTCACCGTGTTCACCACGCCCGTGATCTATCTGTTCTTCGATCAGCTGGCGCGGCGTCGCGGCAGCCAGGCCGCAGGCAAGGCCGTCGACACGCTGGTCACGGAGGGGGGCAGCACATGAATCTGGCGCGACCGTTCATCCATCGTCCGGTCGCCAGCCTGCTGATGGCGCTGGCCATCCTGCTCAGCGGGCTGCTGTGCTGGCGGCTGCTGCCGGTGGCGCCGCTGCCGCAGGTGGAGTTCCCGATGATTGTGGTGAACGCGAACCTGCCGGGCGCCAGCCCCGAGAGCATGGCCGCGACCGTGGCGACGCCGCTGGAGCGGGCGCTGGGCAGCATCGCCGGCATCCAGTCACTGAGCTCAGACAGCCGCCAGGGCCGCACCAGCATACGGCTCGAATTCGAGCTGGGCCGCAACATCGATGACGCGGCGCGCGACGTGCAGGCGGCGATCAATGTCGCGCGCAACCAGCTGCCTTCCGGCATGCCGGGCAACCCCAGCTTCCGCAAGGTCAATCCCTCGGCGTCGCCCATCATGGCGCTGGCGCTGTCGTCGCCGAACCTGCCGCCGAGCCGGCTCTACGACCTGGCCTCGACGGTCATCGCGCAGAAGATCGCGCAGGTGGTCGGTGTGGGCGAGGTCAATGTGGACGGCAGTTCGTTGCCGGCGGTGCGCGTGCAGCTGAACCCCGGCGCGCTGGCGCATCATGGCATCGCGCTCGACGAGGTGCGCAATGCCATCGTCAATGCCAATGCGCTGCGTCCGCTCGGAGCGCTGGAAGATGACGAGCGCCGCTGGGACGTGCGGCTGTCCGAGCCGCTGCGTCATGCGGCCGACTATGAGCCGCTCATTGTTCGCGAGCGGGACGGGGCGCCGGTGCGGCTGGCTGATGTCGCCACCGTCACCGACTCGGTGGAGAACCGCTACACGGTGGGCTTCCACAACGACAAGCCGGCGGTGATCCTGCAGGTGAGCCGGCAGCCGGGTGCCAACATGGTGAGGACGCTGGATGCGATCACCGCGCAGCTGCCCGCGCTGCGCGCGCTGCTGCCCGCCGATGCCGAGCTCACCGTGGTCATGGACCGTTCGCCGGGCATCCGCACCACGCTGCGCGAAGGCCAGCGGGCGTTGCTGGCGTCGATGACGCTGGTGGTGCTGGTGGTGTGGATTTTCCTGGGCAGCGCGCGGGCGGCGCTGATCCCGGGCGTCGCGGTCACGGTGTCTCTGGTCGGCAGCATTGCCGCCATGTACCTGATGGGTTTTTCGCTGAACAACCTGTCGATGATGGCGCTGATCCTGGGCGCCGCGCTGGTGGTGGACGACGCCATCGTGGTGCTGGAGGACGTGCAGCGGCACATCGAGCGCGGCCTGACGCCGATGCGGGCGGCATTGCGCAGCGCGCGGGAAGTGGGGTTCACGCTGCTGGCGATGAACCTGGCGCTGATCGTGGTGTTCGTGTCCATCCTGTTCATGGGCGGGGTGATCGAGCGCCTGTTCCGGGAGTTTTCGCTGACGCTGGTGGCGGCGATGCTGATCTCGCTGCTGTTGTCGCTGACGCTGACGCCCAGCCTGTGCGCGCGGCTGCTGCCACCGGCCGGCGAGCGCAAGCCCAATGCCGTGGCGCGCGCCATGGGTTCCGCCTTCGATGCGCTGCGCGATGCCTATGGCAAGGGTCTTTCATGGGCGCTGGATCACCGGCGCTTCGTGATGGTGCTGTTCGCGGGGCTGCTGGCCCTGAACGTGTGGCTCTACATCAGCATTCCAAAGACGGTGTTGCCGCAGCAGGACACCGGGCAGCTGCGCGGTTTCATCCGCGGCGATGACAGCTTCTCCTTCCAGGTGATGCAGCCGAAGATAGAAACCTATCGCCGCTTGCTGCTGCAGGATCCGGCTGTGCTGGATGTCACCGGCAGCGCCGGCGGCAACGGTGGCGTCAGCAATGCGCGCGTCAGCGTGCGGCTCAAGCCCAAGTCCGAGCGGCGCGAGGCGGCACGGGCCGTGGGCGACCGGCTGCGCAAGAAGGCGCCGCCCGTGCCGGGCGCGATGATGATGGTGTTTCCGGATCAGGACATCCGCCTGGGCTCGAACTGGGGCAACAGCGAGAACGAGCTGCTGCTGCTGTCGGATGAAGTGGCGCCGCTGCGCGACTGGGCACGCAAGGTCAAGGAGAAGCTCACTACATTGCCTGAACTGGTGGATGTGGACTCCTTCGGCGACGAGGGTGCGCAGCAGGTGCATGTGGAGATCGACCGCGAGACGGCGCAGCGGCTGGGCGTCGACATGCGTACCGTTTCCTCGGTGCTCAACAACTCTTTCTCGCAGCGTCAGGTGGCGACGCTCTACGACAATCTCAACCAGTACCGGGTGGTGATGGAGCTGGAGCCGGGCTATACCGCAAGCCCCACGGTGCTGGACCAGGTGCAGGTGATCGCAAGCGATGGCCGGCGCGTGCCGCTGTCGGCGTTCTCGACCTACCGCTTCGGCGCCACCTCCGACAATGTGAACCATGACAAGCAGTTCGCCTCCACCGGCATTGGTTATTCGCTGGCGGCGGGTGTCACCGAACAGCAGGCCACGGCGGCCATCAACCGCGCTCTGGCCGAGCTGATGTTGCCCTCCAGCATCATCGCCACGCCCGGCGGCTCCACCGGGGGCGTGGCCACCACGCTGGCGCGGCAGCCGCTGCTGCTGCTGGGCGTGCTGATCGCGGTGTTCTTCGTGCTCGGCATCCTCTACGAGAGCACGCTGCAGCCGCTGACCATTCTTTCGACCTTGCCCTCGGCCGGTATCGGCGCGCTGCTGGCGCTGCGGCTCAGCAATACCGAGTTCAGCCTTATCGCGCTGCTGGGCCTGTTCCTTCTGATTGGCCTCGTGATGAAGAACGCCATCATGATGGTGGACTTCGCCCTCGGCGCGCAGCGGCGCAACAACCTCACGCCCGCGCAGGCCATCCATCGCGCGGCGCTCATGCGCCTGCGGCCCATCCTCATGGTCAACATCGCCGCGCTGCTGGCTGCCCTGCCGCTGCTGCTGGGTACAGGGGAGGGGTCGGAGCTGCGCCGGCCGCTGGGCATCACCATCTTGGGGGGGCTCGCGATGAGCCAGCTGCTGACGCTGTTCAGCACGCCGGTCATCTATCTGTACGTGGAGAAGCTGCGCGCGCGGCTGGCGTCCGTCCGCCCGGCGTCCGCCGGCCCGGCCACGGAGCACGGCGACGCGTCGCTCGGCGCCTGAGGCTCAGTGCTTGAGGCGCCAGCCGGTGCGGATCATCCAGGCGATGAGCACCAGGCAGGCGGCCATGATGGCGACGATGATGGAGAAGCTCAGCACCACGTTGACGTCCGCCTTGCCGTAGAAGCTCCAGCGAAAGCCGCTGATCAGATAGACCACCGGATTGAACAGCGTCACCGTGCGCCACACGCCCGGCAGCATATCGATGGAATAGAAGCTGCCGCCGAGGAAGGTCAGCGGCGTGACGACCAGCAGCGGCACGAACTGCAGCTTTTCCCAGGTGGTTGCCCACACGCCCAGCAGGAAGCCGAACAGGCTGAACGTCACTGCCGTCATCAGCAGGAATACCACCATCCACACCGGGTGCCGCACCTGCAACGGCACGAAGAAGGTCGAGGTGAGCAGGATGATGAGGCCGAGCATCGTGGCCTTGGTGGCGGCGGCGCCCACATAGCCGAGCACGATTTCCGCGGTGGAGACCGGCGCCGAGAGCAGCTCGTAGATGGTGCCGGACCATTTCGGGAAGTAGATGCCGAAGGAGGCGTTGCCGATGCTCTCGGTGAGCACCGAAAGCATGATCAGGCCCGGCACGATGAAGGCGCCGTAGGGCACACCGTCGATGGCCGTCATGCGCGAGCCGATGGCCGAGCCGAAGACGATGAAATACAGCGAGGTGGTGAGCGCCGGCGCCAGGATGCTCTGCACGATGGTGCGGAAGGTGCGCGCCATCTCGAAGCGATAGATCTCGCGCACCGCATGCAGGTTCATGAGGCCTTCCTCACCAGCGACATGAAGATCTCCTCCAGCGAGCTCTGGCGTGTCTCGAGGTCATGGAAGCCGATGCCGAGCTGGCGCAGCTCGCGCAGCAGCTCGTCGATGCGCGACTGTCCGGCCGCGGTCTCGAAACGGTAGACCAGCGTGAGTCCGTCGTCCTGCAGCTCGAGCGCCCAGGGAACCAGTGGCTCCGGAATCACGGCCAGCGCCTCGCCCAGCTGCAGTCGCAGCTCCTTGCGGCCGAGCTTGCGCATAAGCGCCGTCTTCTCTTCCACCAGTATCAGCTCGCCCTTGTTGATCACGCCGATGCGGTCGGCCATTTCCTCGGCTTCCTCGATGTAGTGCGTGGTGAGGATGATGGTGACGCCGGCATCGCGCAGGCTGCGCACCGTGTCCCACATGCCGCGGCGCAGCTCCACGTCGACGCCGGCGCTGGGTTCGTCGAGGAACAGGATGCGCGGTTCGTGCACCAGCGCCTTGGCGATCATCACGCGGCGCTTCATGCCGCCGGACAGCGTCATGATCTTCGCGTCACGCTTCTCCCACAGCGACAGCTGGCGCAGCACGCGTTCCAGCACTGCCGGATCCGGCGGGCAGCCGAACAGGCCGCGGCTGAAGCGCACAGTGGAAATCACCGATTCGAACGAGTCGGTGGCGATCTCCTGTGGCACGAGGCCGATGAGCCGGCGCGCCGCGCGGTAATCCCTGACGATGTCGTGGCCGCCGGCCTCGACGCGGCCGGAGGTCGCATTGACCAGGCCGCAGGCGATGCCGATCAATGTGGTCTTGCCGGCGCCGTTGGGGCCCAGCAACGCGAAGATCTCGCCTTCGTCGATGGCGAGGCTCACGTCCCCGAGTGCGACCAGCCCTCCCTTGTAGACCTTGCGCAGCCTGTCGATCCGGATGATGGGACGCATCGGGAAATTCTACTTCGGACCGGCTATTGTCCCGCCATGGCAAATTCCACCGCGATTGCATTGTCCTGCCGCTCGGTTGCGGTCCTGCTCCTGACGGCCTGCGTCCTCGCGGCCTGTTCCAAGGCGCCGCCGGATGCAAAACCTGCGTCGGCTGCCATGCCGGTGTCGGCGGTGCTGAGTTCGCCCGATGCGCGGGATGTGCATTCCTTCGCGCAGCCCCTGAGCGCGCGGGTGACGCATGTGGATCTGGACCTGGTCGCCGATTTCGAGTCCCGCACCCTGGCGGGGACCGCCGCCCTGGATGTGGATGCGGCAGCCGGCAATGCGCTGACGCTCGACACTCGTGACCTCGACATCGAATCGGTGCACAACGCCGCGGGCGAAGCCTTGTCCTGGCAGCTGGGTGAAGTCGATCCGGTGCTGGGGACGGCGCTGCGTGTGGAGCTGGGCGCCGCGCGGCGCGTGGTGGTGCGCTACCGGACGCGTCCTGGTGCGGCGGCACTGCAATGGCTGCTGCCGGCGCAGACGGCGGGCGGCAAAGAGCCCTTCCTCTACAGCCAGGGGCAGGCCATCCTCAACCGCACCTGGATTCCGACCCAGGACAGCCCCGGCATCCGCCAGACCTGGTCGGCACGCATCACCGCGCCGGCGGCGCTCACCGTGGTGATGAGCGCGCAGATGCTGGGAGCGGAGGCGGGGCCGACGCCGCAGCAGCGGACCTGGAAGTTCCGCATGGATGAGCCGGTGGCACCGTATCTGATCGCCCTGGCGGCAGGCGATCTGGGATTCCGCGAACTCGGGCCGCGCACGGGCGTCTATGCCGAACCGTCCGTGCTGGAGGCGGCCGCGACCGAATTCGTCGATGTGGAGAAGATGGTCACGGCCACCGAGGAACTCTACGGTCCCTACCGCTGGGGTCGTTACGACCTGCTGGTGCTGCCGCCGGCTTTTCCCTTCGGTGGCATGGAGAACCCGCGACTGACCTTCCTGACGCCCACCGTGCTTGCGGGCGACCGCTCGCTGGTGACGTTGCTGGCGCATGAGCTTGCGCACAGCTGGTCGGGCAATCTCGTGACCAATGCCACCTGGTCGGATTTCTGGCTCAACGAGGGTTTCACCGTCTACATCGAAGGGCGGATCATGGAGCGCGTCTTCGGTGTCGAGACTGCGACCATGCAGGCGGCGCTGGGCTGGGACAGCCTGCAGGAAGAGATCAAGGCCATGGGCGGCGCGTCCGCGCCGGATACGCGGCTGCACATCGATCTGGGTGGCCGCGATCCGGACGAAGGTCTTACCGACATCCCCTACGAAAAGGGTGCGGCTTTCCTGCGCAGCATCGAGGCGGCCGTGGGCCGCGAACGTTTCGATGCCTGGCTGCGCGGCTATTTCGATCGTCATGCCTTCCAGCCGCAGACCACATCGGGTTTCCTCGCCGACCTGCGCGCGAACCTGGTGCAGGGCGATGCGTCGCTCGGGCAGCGCCTGGAGCTGCAACGCTGGGTGAATGAGCCTGGTCTGCCCGAGGCGACGGCAGCGCCGCATTCGCAGGCCTTCGTGAGGATCGATGCGGCGGCGGATGCCTTTGCCGCTGGCCGGCCGCTGGATGCGGATCCGGCGACATGGAGCTCGGCCGAGCGCGTGCGCTTTCTCAATCGTCTGCCGCGCAAGCTTTCCAGCGCTCGGCTCGCGGAGCTGTCGACGCGCATGTCGCTCGATACCCAGCACAACAGCGAGGTGCGCTTCGCATGGCTGCGGCTCGCGATTGCCAACCGCTACCAGCCCGCGATGCCGCAGCTGGATGAATTCCTCTCGTCGATGGGGCGGCGCAAGTTCGTGCTGCCGCTGTTCCAGGATCTGATGGAGCAGGGCGCCTGGGGCAGGCAGATGGCACGCAGCATCTATGCGAAGACACGACCCACCTATCATGCGGTGACCGTGGGCAGCGTCGACAAGGTGATGTCGCCGCCGTAGCAGGGGAGTTCAGCGCCGGCGCGGCGGCGGCCCCTTGGGGTCGGCGACCTCGATGGAGAGCGAAAAGGTGCGGCGCTCGGCGCCTTGCAGCGCGCCGACGTTCACCACCTGGCGCGCGATCTCTTCGTTGCGCTCATTGCGCACACTGATGACGATGGCGTATTCGGAGGCGGCATCCATGC